>DATFGC010000249.1:0-2380 GCA_035249765.1 Gemmatimonadales bacterium
CGCTCCACCGGGACACCCAGCACATCGGCCTGAAACTGCATCAGCCAGTCATTCGCGCTGGCGCCGCCATCAACTCTCAGCACGGGCAGTTCGAGTCCGGTGGCCTCCAGCATGGCGGCGATCAGCTCGGCGGATCCAAACGCCATGGATTCCAGCGCGGCGCGCACCAGGTGAGCCTTGGTCGTGCCCCGAGTGAGGCCGGTGATGGTGCCGCGGGCCTCCGGCTCCCAGTGCGGACTGCCCAATCCCACGAAGGCGGGGACAAAGTGGACGCCTCCGGTGTCGGGCACCGATGCCGCCACCTCGGCCGACTCGGCTGCGGTACTCAGCAGGCCCAGCTCGTCGCGCAGCCACTGAATTACCGCTCCGGCGATGAAGACCGATCCCTCCAGCGCGAATGCGCGTCCGCCCGTCGCATTGCACGCGGCGGTTGCCAGCAGCCCTTCCGAAGGACCCGGAGGCGCTTCCCCGGCATAGAGCAGGAGGAATGCCCCTGTTCCGTAGGTGTTCTTGGCCATGCCGGGACGGGTACAGCCCTGGCCGAACAGCGCGGCCTGCTGATCGCCGGCGATCCCCGCGATCGGGAGTGCCGTTCCGAGAAGCGCCGGGTCGGACTCCCCGATCACTCCGCTCGAAGGCACGATTTCGGCCAGCAGCGAAGAGGGAATAGCGAAGAGCGAAGCCAGTTCCCTGTCCCATCCTCCGCTCGCCAGGGAGTACAGCATCGTCCGCGACGCATTGGTGTGGTCGGTGACGTGGACGCGTCCCCCGGTCAGACGGGCGATCAGCCAGCTGTCCACCGTGCCGGCGGCGAGCTCGCCTCGGTCGGCTCGGCGGCGGAGTGAGTCATCCCGGAGCAGCCATTCCAGCTTGGGCGCCGAGAAATAGGGATCGAGCAAGAGCCCGGTCCGGGAGCGGATCTCCGGCTCGGTTCCCTCGGCGCGCAGGGCCCGGCACCGCTCGGCGGTGCGGCGGTCCTGCCAGACGATCGCCGGCGCGACGGCGCGAAGCGTCTTCCGGTCCCACAGCACCAGGGTCTCCCGCTGGTTGGTGATGCCGATGCCGGCGGGGCGCTCCTTCGCGGCGGTGAGCGCCTCCCGCGCCGCGTCTAGCGTCGTCTCGATCAGGTCCTGGGGATCGTGCTCCACCCAGCCCGGCTCGGGATAGTGCTGGCGGAACTCCCGCTGGCCGGTGCCCAGGATGGTGCCGTCCTGGTGGACGACGACGGCGCGGGAACTGGTGGTGCCCTGGTCGAGGGCGAGGATTGAAGGCAAGGGAGCCAGGGAGCCAGGGAGCCAGGGAGCCAGCAACGGAACGGCGCAGAAACTTATCCCGGAATTACGGCGAACGGAGCTTATCTTCGGATGCATTCCCCTGGTTCCCCGGCTCCCTGGCTCCTTGGCTCCCTATGACCTATTCCACGCTGCTCCTCGAAAACCGCGACGGCCTCGCCCTCGTCACCGTCAACCGCCCCGACAAGCTCAACGCACTCAACGACACCGTCATCAGCGAGCTGGGGGAGCTGGCGGGTCAGATCGCGACCGACGGTGCCATCCGGGCGGTGATCCTGACCGGCGCGGGGGCGAAGGCGTTCGTCGCCGGGGCCGACATCGGGGAGCTGGCCGAGTGCGATCCGGTGCGAGCCTTTGCGCTCTCGCAGAAAGGATCGCAAACGTTCCGGCGGCTGGAGCAGAGCGACAAGCCGATCGTCGCGGCGGTCAACGGATTCGCCCTGGGCGGCGGCTGCGAGCTCGCCATGGCCTGCCATTTCCGGGTCGCCTCGGAGAACGCCAAGTTCGGCCAGCCGGAGGTCAAGCTCGGCATTATCCCGGGTTATGGAGGTACCGTGCGGCTCGCCCGGCTGATCGGCCGGGGGCGGGCCAGCGAGCTGCTGCTGTCAGGCGGGATGATCGACGCCCAGGAGGCGCATCGGATCGGGCTGGTCAACCGGGTGGTCCCGCCCGATCAGCTGATTCCCGAGTGCGAAAAGCTGCTCCGCACCATCCTGGAGAACGCGCCCCTCGCGGTCGCCGCCTGTCTGCAGGTGCTGGATCACCAGGCGGAGATGGCGGCGGACGAGGCCCTGGTCCTCGAGGGACGCCGCTTCGGCGAGCTGGCGGGGACGGCGGATTTCAGAGAGGGCACCGCGGCGTTCCTGGGCAAGCGGAAGGCAGAGTTTCGGGGGCGGTGACTGGACGGCTGGGCTGGGGCTGTCACGCTGACCCTGAGGATAGCGAAGGGGAAGCGGCGGGACCCCGCCCCTTCGCTGCGCTCAGGGTGACAAACCTACCGCCCTCCTTGCTGTGATTCCCGCGCGCACACGGTTATTTTTTACCCCATGCGGGCGGAACGGATCGTGGCGCGAGGGTTCAGGAATCTC
>DATFGC010000250.1:0-5527 GCA_035249765.1 Gemmatimonadales bacterium
TCCGGGCCGAGTCGCGCCGGTACAAGTCGCCCCGGGGAACGCTGCGGTTGAGTGCCACCGATGCCGCGGGCGCGCCGCTCCCGGTGCGTTTCTCGGTGACCGGCTCCGACGGCCGGGGCTGGGCCCCCGATAGCGCCTGGCGCCATGCCGATGACGCCTTCGACCGGGGGAAACGGCGCTTCGAGCCGACCTACTTCCACGCCCGGGGCGCCGCGACGCTGAGCCTCCCCCCCGGCAGCTACACGGTGCAGGCGCTGCGCGGTCTGGAGTACGCCCCGGTCACCCGGACGGTCACCATCGCGGCTGGAGCGACCCGGATGGAGCCGATACGCCTGGTGCGGCTGCTCGATCTTCCTGCGCGGGGCTGGTGGAGCGGCGACCTGCACGTGCACATGAATTACGGGGGCGCCTATCGCAACGACCCCGCCCGGCTCCGGGTTCAGGCCGAGGCGGAGGATCTTCACGTGGTGGAGAACCTGATCGTCAACAAGGAGCAGCGGATTCCCGATGTCGCCTGGTTCCGGGGCGGCCCCGATCCGATTTCCACCCGGCGGACCATCGTCACCCACGACGAGGAGTACCACACCTCCTACTGGGGCCACACCGCGCACCTCGGCCTCACCCGCCACCTCCTGCTGCCCAACTATGCGGGTTATGTGGGCACCGCCGCGACCAGTCTCTTTCCCGACAACGCCTTCATCGGCGGGCTCACCCACGGCCAGGGCGGCCTCGCGGGGTACGTGCATCCCTTCGATCCGCCGCCCCCCGATCCCGGCGCGGCGGAGCCGCTCACCTACGCGCTGCCGGTGGATGTGGCGCTCGGCACGGTGGATTACCTCGAGGTGCTGGGCTTCAGCGACCACCTGACCACTGCCGGCATCTGGTACCGGCTGCTCAATACCGGCTTCCGGATTCCCGCGGGCGCCGGCACCGATGCGATGGCGAACTTTGCCTCCCTGCGCGGCCCGGTGGGCATGAACCGGGTCTTCGTGCGGAGCGGCCCCACCCTGAGCTATCGCCGCTGGCTCGACGCCATCAAGGCCGGCCGCACTTTCGTCTCCAACGGCCCCCTCCTGTCGTTCACCCTGGCGGGCCGGGAGGTGGGCGACGAGATCGTTCTGGGCCCCGGGGTGCACCAGCTCTCCGCCCGGGTATCGCTCCGCTCCATCGTGCCGGTCGAGCGACTGGAGATCGTGGCCAACGGGGTGGTGCTGGCGCCGATTCCGCTTTCGGCGGACAGCATGCGGGCCGATGCGGTCATTCCCCTTCCGGTCACCCGGAGCGGGTGGTTCACCCTGCGGGCCTGGTCCCGGGGGGCCCGCGAGCCGGTGCTCGACATCTACCCGTTTGCGACGACCAGTCCGATCTATGTGACCGTGGCCGGCCGGCCGGTGCGCAACGCCCGGGACGCGGAGTACTTTGCCCGCTGGATCGAGCGACTGGAGGCGGCGGCGCGGGCCCACACCGGCTGGAACGACGCGACCGAGCGATCCGATGTGCTGGAGCGGCTGGCCCGGGCCCGGGCGGTGTTCCTGGCCCGCACGGCGCCGGCGGGGAGCTAACCCGCGGCGTTGATCAGCCGGAGCGCTCCGGGGCGGACCGATATCGTGACCGGACCGTCGGCCGGATAATCGTGGCCGTCGGCCTCCAGATGCAGGCCCGCTCCGGGCGAACAGATTCGGGTCTGGACCGCGGTCCGGGTGATGTGGACCTCGGGCATGCCCACGTGCCCACCCCCGCGAAGCCGGGCCAGCGCGAGCAGGGACCGGAGCAGCCCGAGCCGTCCGATGATCACCCGGTCGAGCTGGCCGTCCCAGGGCGAGGCGTCGGGCGCGATCCGCATCCCACCACCAAATCCTCTCCCGTTGGCGAAGGTGATGTTGAGCGCGTCGCCCTCGAATTCCTTGCCGCTGACCGTCTCCAGCTCGAAGCGCCGCCTCGGCGCGGTGAGCAGGGCGGCGACCCCTCCCAGCGTGTAACCGAGCCGGCCGGGTAACACCCGACGGAGCGCCTGGGCGTGGCGATTGGCCGCCGGGCTCACTCCCATCGATACCGAGTTGAGGAAGCTCACCTGCCGCAGCGTGCCACCGGGATCACGGAACTCGAGCGAGCCGAGGTCGAGCAGCCGCGGCCCGGCCCGGCCGATCAGGTCCACCGCCGCGACGGGATCCAGGGGAACGCCGGTATTGCGGGCGACGTCGTTACCGGTGCCGGCGGGTATCAGCGCGACCGGTGGCACCGGTCCTTCGACCGGCGGGCCGTTGACCGCTTCGTGAACCGTGCCGTCTCCCCCCAGGATCACGATGGGACCGGGCTCTGCCTGGCGGGCCCACTCGGCTGCCCGGCGCTCCGCGTCACCCGGTCCGGTGGTCCGGTGGATCAGGAGCCGGGGCCATCGGGCCTGAAGCAGGGGGGAAAACTCGGTCCAGAGCCTTCCGGCCCGGCCCCGCCCGGCAGTGGGGTTGAGCAGCACCAGGGCGGCGCCGCTCACCGAGGGGTGCCCCCCTTCCCCCGGGATGGCTTTGGCTTCATCCTATGGGGCACGAAATCGCCGGCTCCCTTCCGACAACGAGGAATTTTCCTATGCGTCTGACCCGTGTCCTGAGTCCGTTGATCGTCCTGACCGCGATGGCCGTGCCGGCGACCGTGGTCCACGCCCAACGCTACTGGCACGATGAGCAGGGTCGCGACGCCTTCCGGCTCGACTTCGGACTTCCATTCCTGAAGGGCGACGGCCACAAGTTTTTCACCGGAACCATGGTGCCGTCGCTGACCATCCGCGCCGGGGAAGGGATCCGGGTGGAGGCGGACGTTCCGCTGGCTCGCGCGGCAGTCGAAGGCGCATCCACCCTCCGGCTGGGGAATCCCTATCTCGGGTTGCGGATCGGTGACGACGCCAAGCCGGTCTCCGGGATCCTGGGCATCCGGTTCCCCGTCAGCCGGCGGACCACTACCGCCATCACCGGCCAGGCGGTCCAGGTCGGCACGATCTCCGATTACGATGATTTCGAGGCCTACGCCGCCAATCTGCTGACCCTGCGAGGCGGCCTCGAGTTTCGCCGGACCCGGAGCAACGGGCTGCTGTTCGGGGCGCGCGCGGCGACCTCCCTGCAGGTGAACACCAGCGGCGACCCCGCCGCCGACAGCGAGATGTCGCTCGACTACGGCGTCCGCTCCGGCTATGAAGGGGCCCGCCTGCTCGCCACCGCGGCGCTCACCGGACGCTACGTCCTGACCGCGCCGGCCTTCGGATTCGCCTGTGCCACCGACGACGAGGAGTGCAATCCCAAGGGCTTCAACGAGCGGACCCACCACCAGATCACCGGCGTGGTGGAGCTCCGCTCGATGAGCTTCCGCCCCCGGGTCACCCTCCGGGTGCCGCTGGATGACGACCTCCGCAACATCGCCGGGGCAGTCCTGGGCGTCGGCGTCTCGATCGGGAGGTGACCAACAGCGTCAACGGTCAACGGTGAACGGTCAACGGGAATTGCATGCAAGGCAGGTCCCGTTGACTGTTGACCGTTGACTGTTGACGCAGTTCAACTCTCGCCCGGATAGGCCCAGGTAACGAGGGCCCTCGCCCCCCGCAGCATCCAGATCCCCACCCCGATGGTGAGCAGGGTGTGCAGCCAGAGGTGGATGCTCCAGTGGTGAATGGCCAGGCCCCCGATCGCCCGCCCCACCCCATGGATGATCAGCCCGAGCCCGACCGTCCGCACCACGATTCCGAACCCTTCTCTGGGACTCATCGTTTCCCCCTCTGTGGTATCTGACTGTCCTGTCGTGCTTTGGGACATCACGCCAACCCCCTGCCTAGCTCCTTCTGTGCACCGGGTCGCCCAACTTTCGTCACCCGAACGCAGGGGAAAGACCTATATTCAGTCAGGAACATACCCTTATGGGAGGATGGTATATGCGGGCACGACTGCGCGGAGCAGTAGTCGCATTGGCACTGTTGCCGGCCCTGGGGGCGGTGGCGGAGGGGCAGACCAACCGGATGCACCTGGGGCCCCAAATCAACTATGACTTCGATCTGGAGGAGATCGGAATCGGGGCCCAGTTTGGTGCGCCGTTGGCCAACCGGCTGGAGTTCTACCCCTCATTCGTCTGGTTCTTCGTCGACCCGGGGTCGTTCTGGAATTTGAATGCGGATCTCAAGTACCGGGTGGCCAGCTCCCAGCCGCACTGGCTTTACGTCGGCGGCGGGCTGAATCTCTCCCGCTTTTCGTTCGAGGGCGAGGGCAACACCGACGCCGCCCTCAACCTGCTGGCCGGGGCGGAGTCACTCCGGGGCCGGATTCACCCCTTCGTGGAAGGGCGGCTGATTCTGGGAGACGGCAGCCGCTTCCAACTCGCGGCTGGGCTCAACTTCACGCTGGGAGCGCATTAACAGACGGAAGGACGCAAGGACGCAACGACGCAAAGCAACAACCTTGCGTCATTGCGTCTTTGCGTCTTTGCGTCTTACCGTCGCCCCCACCACAATCGCGGCGCTGATGATCACCAGGTTCTTGACGATGTACTGACCTTCCAGGGTCGGCACCAGGGGGAAGCGGGCAAAGGTCTCATCGGGGAAGAACACCAGCGGGAGCAGCGTGCCCGCCATCTGGAGCCAGAGCAGGAGCAGGGTGATCCGCAGGAACTTGCCGCTCAGCAGCCCTGCTCCGATCAGCACTTCCCAGCTCGCCAGCCCGATGCGCGCCAGATGCTCCGGGATGTTGCCCCCGGTCAGCCGGGTGATGGTATCGGTCGCCAGGGTCTCCGCCGGGCTGGTTCCCGGGAAGAACTTGAGCGCGCCGAACCACAGGAAGATGATGCCCAGGCTGACCCGGGTCAGGATCACCCCGTGCCGGTTCATCCACGCCGTGATCCGGCGGTCCAGGGGTTCCAGCGGTTCGGGGACGGGCAATGCGCTCAGTTACTTTGCGTCATTGCGTCGTTGCGTCTTCCTGTTGCGTCATTGCGTCATTGCGTCTTTGCGTGTTTCCGTCGCGTCTCCAGATCCAGCAGAAACTGCTTCCTCCACAGCCCCCCGCCGTACCCGCGCAGCATTCCGTTTTTCTGGATGACCCGGTGGCAGGGCACCACGATCGGCACCCGGTTCCTCCCATTGGCCATCCCCACCGCCCGCTGCGCCTTCGGATTGCCGAGCCGGACAGCCAGCTCCTCGTAGGAGATGGTCTCGCCGAACGGGACGCTGAGCAGCTCCTTCCAGACCCGCTCCTGGAATTCGGTGCCCTTGAGGTCGAGCGGCACGCTGAATTCCCGTCGCTCTCCCCCGAAGTATTCGGTGAGCTCCCGCTCGATCCGCTCGATGTGCGGGTTCCGCCCCGGGATCACCGGCCGTCCGTAAAACCGGGAGAGATCGGCGGCCTGGCGGGGGAGCCGCTCCCGGTCGGCATACTCCAGCATGCAGAGCCCGTGCTCGGTCGCGGCCGCGAGCAGGGGACCCAGCGGGCTGGGCAGGATGGTGGCGACGATCGGAGCGGTGCCGCGGGCCTCGCCCGGCGTGGTGCCGAACAGCTTC
>DATFGC010000251.1:0-4719 GCA_035249765.1 Gemmatimonadales bacterium
CGCTGCGACGGGAGCTGGTGCCGCTCGCCGGCCGCATCGCCGATGCCGGCCGGCGCCCGGAAACCGGCGTGCTCCGCCGCGCGGTGCAGCTGGACGGCCAGTTCGACTTCGGCGAGCGGGTGGCGGCGCGGGTGGGCTTCGACTTCAGCCGCGGGCGCCTGGACCTCGGTGTCCACCCCTGCTGCACCAGCCTGGGCCAGGGCGACTGCCGCATCGGACTGCGGTACGATCTGCGTGACTTCGCGGGAGGCGTGCTGACCGTGCTCCACGAGGTGGGCCACGGCCTCTACGAGCAGGGGCTCGATCCGGAGCATTACGGCACGCCGGTGGGCGAGGCGGCATCGGTCGGGATGGATGAGGCCCAGGCCCGGTTGTGGGAGAACCGGGTGGGCCGGAGTCGCGCGTTCTGGGAGCACTTCCTTCCGGAGGCCAGGAGACGTTTCCCCGATGCATTGGGTGACGTGGGGCTGGACGAGTTTCACGTCGCGGTCAACCGGGTGAAGCCTTCGCTGATCCGGGTCCACGCCGATGAGGTCACCTACAACGTACACGTGATGATCCGCTTCGAGCTGGAGCGCGCGCTGGTGTCGGGTGATCTCAAAGGCGGCGATCTCCCGGGGGCGTGGAATGAGGCGTACGCCCGCTACCTCGGGGTCACGCCGGCGAATGACGCGGAAGGCTGTCTCCAGGACGGCCACTGGGCCGACGGTCTCATCGGCTACTTCCCGACGTACACTCTGGGCGACGTGTTCGCGGCGCAGCTCTTCGCCAGGGCAGGGGAGGAGCTGGGCGACCTGGAGGCCGCCTTTGCGCGCGGGGAGTTCCGCGAGCTGGTCCGCTGGCTCGGTGCCCGGATCTATCGCCAGGGTGGGCGGCATCCTTCGGCGCGGCTCATCGAGGTGGTGACGGGATCTCCGCCGGACCACCGGCCCCTGGTCCGGGCGCTCCGGGCGCGCTACGACGCGCTGTATCGGCTGTAGCAGATGGCGCTGGTCGCGGTGGTTCGCGAGCCGAGCGCCAGCCTGGCGGAGTGTGAGCTCTCCTACGTCGAACGCAGCTCCATCGATCTGAAGGCGGCCCGGGCCCAGCACGCGGGCTACTGCGCGGCGCTTCGGGCTGCCGGCCTCGAGGTGCGGGTGCTGCCGGCGCTGGACCACCTGCCCGACGCGGCGTTCGTGGAGGACACGGCGGTCGTGTTGGACGAGGTCGCGGTGCTGGGAGCGCTCGGCGCCGAATCACGGGCGCTGGAGGCCGAGGCGATTGCAGCTGTGTTGGAGACGTATCGTCCGGTTCGGCGCCTCGATCGACCCGGAGCGACCCTGGAAGGGGGCGACGTACTGCGGATCGGCCGCACGGTGTACGTGGGCCGCTCCCGGCGAACCAACGCCGCCGGCATCGAGGCATTTTGGTCCGTGCTTGATCCCCTCGGATATCGCCTGCGCGTCGTGCCGGTGGAGGGCTGTCTTCACCTCAAGACCGCATGCAGCTCCGCCGGTCGGGGCATCGTGGTGTTGAATCCGTCGTGGGTGAGCGGCGAGCCGTTTGAGCAGGAAGGTCTGACGGTGGTGCCGGTCGCGTCGCGGGAGCCGTGGGCGGCGAACGTGCTCGAAGCCGCCGGGACCCTCCTCCTGCCGGCGGGCAATCGGGGGACCGCAACGCGCCTGCGCGCGGCCGGTCTCGATCCGGTGGATGTGGAGATCGGCGAATTCCAGAAGGCGGAGGCGGGGTTGACCTGTATGAGCCTCCTCATCCCGGCCTGACTGGCCCGGTTCTCGCTGTAAGTGCTCACCCCAGGCCAGGCCCGACATGTCCGACCGCACCGCACGCCTCATCCGGAAGTCGCTCCAGGCGATCGGCCTGCTGGTATTGGCGTCGGCCATCGTGGTGGCGCTCGTCCCCAGGATCCGTAGTCCCCGGCACGATCGTGCGTGGGCGCCCGACATGGACCGGTTGCCGCTGGCGCGCCCGTCGGGCAGTCTCGTCACCATCGAGAACGTTCGTCACGCGCGCTACCGGTCGCCGACCGACTTCGATGTGCACTGGGAAGAACGCGCTGTGGATCCGGAGCAGCTCACGTCGGTATGGGTGATGGTGGAGCCGTTCCGGGAGCATCCGTCGCTGGGGCACACCATCATCTCCTTCGGCTTTGCGGACGGCCGCTATCTTGCGTTCTCGGCGGAAGCGAGGAAGGAGCCGGACGAGGAGTACGGCGTGGTCTCGGGGATGCTGGGAAAGTTCGAGCTGATGGACGTGGTGGCCGACGAGCGGGACGTGTTCGGTCTCCGCGCCAATGCGCGGGGTGACGACGTCTACCTCTACCCGCTTCGGCTCGACGCCGGGGAGCGCCGGCGCGTGTTCGAGGCGGCGCTGCAGCGCCTGCGGGAGCGGGAGCGGAGCCCCGTCTTCTACCATTCGCTGTCGAGCAACTGCACCACCAACCTGGTGGACCTGCTGCGAGCCGGCCGGAGCGACGTGCTGCCGGGATGGCACTGGAGCTACTGGCTGCCGGCGTCTTTCGATCGCCTGCTGGTGGAGCGCGGGCTGGTGGAGGGGGCGACCTCGGTCGAGGAGGCGCGGGCACGGTTCCGGATCAACTCGCGCGCGGAGGGCGCGGACACCGCGGCGGATTTTTCCCATCGGATCAGGGCGGTGTCGCTGCGCTAGGGCGGGGCACTTGGGGCGAGTGCGGGAGAGCAGTACCTTTCGCCCTGCCGGTTCATCCGGGGCGGTAGCTCAGCTGGGAGAGCACCTGCTTTGCAAGCAGGGGGTCGCCGGTTCGATCCCGGTCCGCTCCACTTCGGAAGCCACGCAGCATCCGCAGGTTAGTCCGACTCTCTGCTGGCTGGCCCTCGCCGCTCGCATCCCGTTTGTCACAGGAATTGTCACCCAACCTCCCCTTCCACCATGCCTCCCGAGCTGGCGAGAGCGCATCACGCAGCAGCGGAGACGTTGGGTGCGGAGACGTTGGGTGACGCTCAGCTCCGGTGCCGCTCGAGCACGCTCAATCGGTCGTTCAGCGTCGCCACTTCCGGGTCGCTCAGGGGGCATGGGCCGACCAGGTCCGGCCAGACGATCAGCTCCATCACTTGACTCCTGAAAGGTCGGTGCGGGTAGACTAGCCGCATGGCCTCAACCGACCGTCAACGCTGGGCGCGGGTGCCCCCGCACCTCGCCTGGAAACGTCCCGGGCTCCCCACCACGTGGACCCGCGTGCTTGCGCGGAACCCCGGAAGCGATGAACCCGGATCCGCTTCCCGGCTACGTCTGGCTGGTCCAGAGCGTGTCAATACTGGTCGCCCGGATCCGGAGTGTTTCGTGCTCGCCCGAGACGACCAGCTCGGCACTTTCACTGGGGAGTCGTACCCAAGGGAAAAATGAGCGCCAGATGAGGAGGCTGTGAGGGAAAAGTGAGCCCCGCCGCTTAGCGTAGGGGCCAGACTCACCTGCCTGCAGGGTAGCTCGCAGTCAGCAACCCTCACGCCTGTTTGGAGGTTACAATGTGGCTCAGCCTTCCTCGTCTCGTGGGAGTCCTCTCCCCATTCCCGATCCTCATCGCCTGCGCTTCGGCTGGCGCCCACGATGCCAACGTGATCACCGCCCCCGAGCTCAGCCGTAGCAAGGCTCGGAATGCCTATGACGCGATCCAGCAGATCCGCCCCGAAATGCTCCGGACCCGGGACCCCGGCGCCATGGTGTACTTCAAGGCCCGCCAGCCCGCTGTCGCGGTGGACTACACCCTCGTCGGAGGCGTCGAAGTGCTACGAACTCTTCCCCCCGGCCAGGTAGCACGGGTCGAATACGTCAACTCTTGGATGGCGGCCAAGCGATTTGGGACGGGATTCGGGGACGGAGTGATGCTCATCGAAACTCGGGCCGATTCGGCACCCGAATTCGCAGCTGGGCCGAGCAGCTCCCGCTGAGAGCAGGATGCATCCGGGAGGAGCTCGCCGCCCGAGCGATCCGTCAGGCACCGATTTCAGCCTGGGCCCTGCTCCTCCCCGGTCCGCCGCACCCTGGACAACGCCGAATCATCCAGAGGCGCACGCTGAGCGACTCCGATTTCGGAATGAGCAGGCCATGTTTCGTTGCACGCCTCTCTGCAAGAACCAAGGAGGATGTCTAGCGTGCGGACGTTCTGTTGTCTGCTCATCCTCTCGTGGGTGGCTGGGGTCGCGGGCAGCCCGGTCGCCACCGCACAGGACACCTGCTCCACGCCACAGAGCCGGGGCTTGGTCGCCCCGAATGCTGACACGGTGAAAGTGATTAACAACGATGTCTAACCGGGAACGATTCAGCGACCTGCCGGTGGGCCAGCTGTTCACGACCATGGCCCCCAGCTCCGGCTCTCGCTACGCCTTCCGCAAGTCGGCGCCCCATTGGGCGGCGTTCGCCGACGGCGGCGAGTGGAAGACCTACATGGGGGCAGACCAGATCGTGTGGCGGATCGACGACTGACTCTCGTGGGGCAACCCGCACCCGTGGCCGCCGATTCCCGGCGCGGCGGCCCGGCCCAAGGGGGATCAGATTCTACGCGGCGGGCGGCCCTGACCTGGACGTGGCCAGGCGGAGCGGGGGATGACCGGACCACGGGACTTCTAGGCTATTTCCAGCTGCCGATGACCGCGATTAAAGTAGTAGGTACTGGTGTACTTGAAAGGTGGCCAAACCCCTTGGCCACCGTTACGCCATCTTTACGCTTGGCCATTTTTGATTTCCCGG
>DATFGC010000252.1:0-2376 GCA_035249765.1 Gemmatimonadales bacterium
GTCGATCTCCGGATCCTGAGCGACACCCTGGTGGCGGACAGCGCGCCCGGCAAGGCGATCATCAAGATCACGGTCGACGAAGGGGCGGCCTACAAGGTGGGCCGCTTCGAAGTGGCCGGCAACCGGCGCTTCTCGGTGGAGGAAGTCAGCACCTTCTTCCCCTTCGGGAAGGGGGTCGTCGCCGGCTCGGGGCAGACCGTCGGCGAGCCCTTCAGCCGGGCCGACTGGGCCGCGGCCACCGAGCGGCTGGCCAACCTGTACCAGAACAACGGGTACATCCTGAGCTCGGTGGTGCCGGAGGAGATCCGCCGTACCGGGCCCGACAGCGCGCCCTACGTGGACCTCAAGTGGTCGATCCGGGAAGGGCAGCCGGCGACCATCAACCGGATCATCATCCTGGGCAACGACGTCACCCACGAGCGGGTGATTCGCGAGGCGATCGTGCTGCTCCCCGGGCACACCTACAACCGGGACGCCCTGATCCGCTCCTACGAGAACGTCTCCAACCTGAATTTCTTCGAGCAGCCGCTGCCGCCGCCCGGCGTGGATCAGGCCGAGAACGGCGTGGACGTGGACATCACCTTCCGGGTCACCGAGAAGCGCACCGGCAACATCAACTTCGGCGCCTCGGTGGGGCAGGGGGTCGGGGTGGGCGGCTTCATCGGGCTGGAGGAGCCCAACCTCTTCGGCAAGGCCAAGCGGGGCAAGCTGCAGTGGCAGTTCGGCCGCAACATCAACGACTTCAACCTGAGCTACACCGACCCGGCGATCCTGGACACCCGGACCTCGGGCACCATCAGCCTGTTCAATTCGCGGCGCCGCTACACCATCGGCGACCTGGGCCGGCAGCGGCAGCGCGGCTATCAGCTCCAGTTCGGGTTTCCGCTGTTCGGCTCCCGGTACACCCGGATGTTTCTCTCCACCGGGGTGATGCAGATCCGCTATTCCGACGCCGCCGCGGACATCAGCCAGGCCTTCGCCTGCGACAACTGCACCCGCTCCTCGCTGGGCCTGAGCGTGGCCCGGGACACCCGGATCGGGCTGCCCTTCGCGGTGGCGGGCTCGTCGATCACGGTGGGCGCCGAGCAGAACGGCGGGATCCTGGGCGGCACCGGCGACTATCAGAAGATCGACCTGGAAGGCCGCTGGTATACCCCGCTGGGCCGACTGGGCGGCGCCGACCAGTTCGGGGGCGGGGTCCAGTTCACCCTGGGCCTCACCGCCAAATCCGGCTTCATCATCGGCGACCCGGGCCCCTTCTACACCGAGCTCTATTCCATGGGCGGGGTGCAATTCGGGATTCCGCTCCGCGGGTACGAAGAATTCGGGATCACCCCGGCCGGGTTCGATCCCGGCGCGGGCGGATCGCAGGCCCGCCCGGAATCGTTCGGCAAGGCCTATGCGGCTTTCACGGTCGAGGCCGGGGCGCGGATCAGCCAGGCGCTCTACGCCAACATCTTCACCGACGCCGGCAACGTCTATCGCCGGATGCGGGAGTACAATCCCACCCGGCTGTTCCGCAGCGTCGGGTTCGGGGTCGCGATCATCTCGCCGCTCGGGCCGATCGGGCTCGACGTCGGCTACGGTCTCGACAAGCTCGATCTGACCGGCCGGCCCAAGCCGGGCTGGCAGCTGCACTTCAGGCTGGGAAATTTCTTCTGAGTCGGATGACTCAGCTACTGCGGGACCTACTGAGGGAGGAATCAGGAATGATCGTCGCTGTTCGGAGGCTGTTCGCCGGCCTCGCGCTGCTGACCGTGGCGCAGGCCGGAGCGGCCGCGGCCCAGGCGCCCCAGACCCCGGCCGGTCCGCCGGGCCGGATCGCCTTCGTCAACGCCCGTGCCATCCTGACCGGGATGGCGGGGTACGCGAAGGCGGAAAGCACCTACACCCGGGAGCTCCAGTCGGCCCAGGCGGAGGCGCAGCGGCTCCAGGCCGCGATGGACTCGGCGGTGAGCACCTACCAGCAGGCCCAGCCGATGCTGTCGCCCTCGGCGCGCACCGCCCGGGAGAAGACGCTCACCGCCCAGCGCGATTCGCTGGAAGGCAAGCTCCAGGCGCTGCAGGAGCGGGTCGGCGCCAAGGAGCGGGAGCTGCTGGCGCCGATGCAGCAGCGGCTCACCGCGATCATCGAGGGCATCCGGGCCGAAGGGAATTTCGCCATGGTGATCGACATGGGGAATCCGGCGGTGACCCAGCTGATCGTGGCCTACGACAAGGCCCTCGACATCACCGAACGCGTGGCGCGGCGGCTGCTCCAGAGCAACTGAGCGTGCCCCGGGCCGCCGTCCCGCTCACTGTCCGCGCGCTCTCCGAGCTGGTCGGGGGGCGTGTGGTGGGCCGGGACGACATCGTGCTCAGCGCCGTCGGTCCCCT
>DATFGC010000253.1:0-8720 GCA_035249765.1 Gemmatimonadales bacterium
ACCTGCGAGGCGGTGGTGGTCGCCACCAGCACCCCGGTGGACGACCTCTTCGTGATCCACACCAAGCAGGCGGCCTACCTCTCCTATGTGATCGGCGCGCTGGTGCCCAGGGGCTCGGTGCCCTGCGGGCTCTACTGGGACACCGAGGAGCCCGCCCACTACGTCCGGCTCCAGCAACTCTCTCCCACCCATATCTGGGAAGGTGAGGGCCCCTGCGCTCACGAAGTGCTGCTGGTGGGCGGCGAGGATCACCGGACCGGGCAGGCCGACGATCAATCGGAGCGCTACGCTCGGCTCGAGGCCTGGGCCCGGCAGCGGTTCCCCATGATCGAGTCGGTGGCCTTCCGCTGGTCGGGGCAGGTCATGAACAGCGTGGACGGGCTGGGCTTCATCGGGCGGAACCCGCTCGACGCCGAGAATGTCTATGTGGCGACCGGCGACTCGGGGAACGGGATGACCCACGGCACCATCGCGGGAATCATGCTGACCGACATGATCCGAGGGGTCGAGAACCCCTGGACCGGCCTCTACCATCCGGCCCGGAGGCGGCTCAAGGCCTCGAAGACCTTCGCCCGGCAAAACCTCAACGCGCTCTCCCAGTACGGCGCCTGGTTCGGCGAGGGTGACATCGAATCCGCTGACGAGCTTCCGCCCGACAGCGGGGCGGTGATCCGGCGCGGGCTCGCCAAGGTGGCGGTGTACCGCGACCGCTCCGGCAACCTGCACCAGCGCTCGGCGGTCTGTCCCCACCTGGGCTGCGTGGTGGCCTGGAACCAGGCGGAGCGGAGCTGGGACTGCCCCTGCCACGGCTCGCGCTTCAATTGCGTCGGGAAGGTGATCAACGGGCCGGCCAATCGGGACCTGGCCCGGGTTGCCGAGATCGAAGCGCCGGTAAGCCCGCTCGAGTCATCGCGAGGCCTGGAAGGCCGAAGCGATCTGGTGGATTGCTTCGCCGCCGGAGGCGGCTCGCAATGACTAGAGCAGCCTCAGGCGGCTCGCAATGACCTGAGCAACAAAGGCTAGTGGAGGGTCCAGCGGCGGTAGGCGCGGAGCTCCGCGACCGCCAGCACCACCAGCACCACACCCGCCACGGCGATGATCGGCGTCGCCAGGCTGGCGACGTCCAGATCCTCGCCGAACCGGATGACCAGGGCGACGATCCCGAAAAAGATCGCCGCCCGGGTCAGGTCAGTGATAACGGCGTCCGCTCGGGCTTTTTTCCCGCTTTCCGGCTCGCTGCCGTCTGGACGGCTCGCCGCCCAACTCGACGCTGTCTTCGTCTTCGACGCTCTGCCCCGGGCGTCCATCGAAATCATCCTCCTCTTCGTCGTCGGTGTCATCCAGGTCCATGTCTTCACGGTACTTGTTGGGATCGCGAGCCATGATGCCGTTCCTCTTTCAGTGGGTAACGTGGAGCGCGGAGCCGTTGACTTCCTGTTCCGCGATGGTGCTCAGCTTCTCATCGGCCAGCTTTTCCTCGGCCAGGGTCTGCTCCAGCAGGGCAGCGACGTCCTCCAGGCCCAGCAGGCGGGCGTGGGTGATGGCGCAGCCGTAGGCCGCGATTTCGTAATGCTCCATCCGCTGGGCCGAGGAGATCACCCCTGCGTCGCGCACCAGCTCGGAGCCCTTCTCCGCGGCCATCTCCTCGCCTTCCTCCACCAGCCCCGCCATCCCCTTGCACTTCCTGCCCGAGGCCTTCTGTCCCAGCGCTTCGAAGACCTGCTCCAGCCGCCGGACGTGGCCCTCGGTTTCGGCGAGGTGGTCCTGGAGCGCATCCTGGAGCGACGGCGCGGTCACCGCGCCGGACAGCTTGGGCAGCGCCTTGACCAGCTGCTGCTCGGCGCTGTAGATGTCGCGCAGCTCCTCGACCAGGAGCTCCTGCATGGTGTCGAGTGCCATGGCAACCTTCCTTCCTCGCGGCGCTAGTGAGTCAGGCGGCGCGCCGCGGCCAGCCCGATGCCCAGCGTGATGACGAATCCGGCCAGAAAAACCACAAACAGCACTTTGGCGATACCGGCCGAGGTCTCCGCCACTCCGCCGAAGCCCAGCATGGCGGCGATGACGGCGACGACCAGAAAGCCCAAAGACCATCGAAGCATGTGTTTCCTCCAGTTTCAGCCTCCAGCCTTCAGCCTTCAGCCTTCAGCAGGTCTTCCGCTGATGGCTGATGGCTGACGGCTGATGGCTTTCTATAACTGCACCGGCCGTCACCAGCCGGATTAACGAGCCCCGCACCGGGGCCCCGGAAACGTGCAAAGGCACGGCGGCGGGCGACCGGCCCCGCCAACGTGCCTTCGTCTCGCGGAGGCCCAGGAGCCTCCGGCGATAAGGCGGGCGCGCTGGAGGCGCACCCATAATCTTTTTAATCTTTCGCCCCGCTCACCGGGTCCGGAAACACAAAAGGCGCGCTGGGTCAGCTTCGACCCCTCGCGCCTTCACCTGGTGGTTCACGGCCACCCGATAAGGCGGCCCGACTCCGTCAGTCGGACCCGGATGAAAAGATGTGCAGGTATTTCCGCGCTGTCAATACGGGTCCGGCATGGCGACCCGGACCCTGACCAGGGTGGGCCTCCCGTTTTCGTCCTCGATTACGGTCACCAGGCCATCCCGGGTCCAGGCCTGCATTCCCCATTCGTTGATGCTGAAGGGCAGGGTGACCGGGCCGAGCAGCGCCCCGGTGGAATCGAAGAGGTCGAATCGGGTGCGGGTGGTGTCGGAGACCGCGTGTCTGCGGACCCAGATGCGGCCCGCGGGGTCCACCCGGATGTTCATGAATGCCGGCAGGGTGGTGGGGATATCCTCCAGCTTGAACGAAGCCCGAACGTTCGCCTCGCCGTAACTCTCCGCCGCAGTCTTGATGCGGGCCTCCATCTCGGCCTTGCGGCGGGTCTCGCCGATCGGCTCCGGGGTCCAGGCCCGGCCGAACAATCTCATGCTGTCGCGGCCGTTGCTGCTCCGCACCAGGGAATAGGCGCCGGTCCACCCATACACCACGCCGCTGTCGGGGTGCAATGCGTAGGTGAGCGAGGGCAGGAACGGAACCCCGGTGCTCATCGAAGCCCTCATCTTGCCGTCGGAGCCCTTAACCGTCACGCTCCAGAACTTCTCGGTCTTCCGGTAGGGCACCCAGATCGTGTCGAGCGCGGCGCCTTCCAGGCTCCACCGGACGTAGGGGGTGCCCCGGGGCGTTTCGTCGCGCTGGAGCGGCACCATGGTCGGGATGTAGATCCGCTGCTGCCGGTCGATCTGGACGTCGGCCCAGTAGCAACAGGAGCTGTGCCAGCTCTTCCGGAAAGTGCCCGAGGTGTCCCAGACCGAGGTGCGGGACAGCCGAGGATCGTGGAGCATCAGGGTGCCCCCCCGCACCGCGATGAATCCGGCCCGGAATTCACCGGGGCCTTCTCCTTCGCCGCCGATAGTGCGGATCAGACTGCCGTCCGGGGTGAAGACCTTGATGAGGGCGGGCTTGGTGTCCACGATGTAAACCCGGCCCGCCTCGTCCACCGCGAGGCTCTGGGGCTGGCCGATCTCCGAGGTGGTGCCGTCCTCCCCGCTCCAGCGGGCCTCTTCGATGAGGGTGATCCCGCCGGAGTCGCTCCAGGCAGTGGGTCCCGAGCTGGTGACGCGCTCAATTCCGCCGGGGAGGGTGTCCACCACGGCTTCGGCGAGCTTGGACGCCTCGGCGCCGCCGCAGGCGAGGAGAAGGCATCCGAGAAGAGCCGAGCGTAGGCGTCTGGTGAGCGGTGAGAGGTGAGCGGTGAGAGGGAAAGGCCTCATGGTGGAGTCCCTGCGATCCGGTAGCGGATGATGTACTGCTCGTCATCCTCGCCGCGCTGGATGGCCCATACCCGGTTTCCCTTGGCTTCAGAGAACGTGGTCCGGGGAGGCAGCTCGATCCGGCCAAGATAGCTCCCGTCCCGGCCAAAGACATCGTATCGTCGGCGCTCCCGCCAGCGGAGTGGAGGAACGGCAGGCATACCAGGCTGTACCCGTCGTGGGGCCGGCTCAAAGGGTTCCCCCGGGCCGTGCAGATCCACCCATATCCGGCCATCGAGGTCCGACTCGAGGCCTCGGAAATAGGGCTTCTGGGAAGGCACTGTGGCCGGCCCGGAGGGAGCGACATTCGGACTTCTCCGAAACGCGTCGGCCACCTCCTGGTAGTTGCGGCGCTCCTCGCCAGCGACCGGGATTCGCGGCACCGATCGCTCGACCCGGACCGCTCCCCGTCCGGGTGATCCCACGGTGATGGCATATGCGCCGCTGAACCCGGTCACCCATTCGCCATTCCGGTTTCGATGCCAGTACTCCTGTGGCTCGAAGTAGGTCGGATTGGCCGGCACCTCTCCAGCGATGGGCGGGGGGTGGAGCGTGTCACCTGACGTTCCTTCCGGGCCGACCCGAAGGAGTCCAAACTTCCACGGTCTTCCTGCCTCGACAGCCTCGGTGGTAATCCTGACCCAGGTGCCGCCGCCGCTGTCCACCTGGAGCGCCTGGTTGGTATAAAGGCGGCCGGGAGCCCTCCAGCTCGGAAGCACCGTCCCGTCTTCCTTCCAGCGATTGAGTCTCGCGTTCCTGGGGTCGTACATCAGGAGGACGCCGTCGCGGTCCACCGCCAGGCCGAGAGTCTGATTGCGGTACTCTCCCGGTCCGGCGCCGTCCCGGCCCAGGGTGCGAAGGTGTTTGCCCTCGGGGGAGAACAATCGGAGTGCGGGAACCGAGCCGTCGAAGATCGCCATGACACCGCTCGGAAACACCGCGAACCCTTGGACGGATCCGAAGGCGTCGACTCCGTCGCCTTCCCGGGAGCCGATCCGGAGCTCCTCGACCAGAGAGAGCTTATCGCCCCAGACACTCCCGCTTACCGTGCGCACGACGGTGGTGTCGCCCCGCTTCGACCGCTCCGCTTTCCAGGGGCTCTGCGCTGCCAGCTGCTGCGCGCTGCTCCCGGACGGCAGGCCCACGGCGAGCGCGAGCAGCAGGTAGCCGAGAAAGGGAAGCGGACAGCGGGAAGCGGGGGACCTCATGGCCGAACTCCTGGAAGGCCTTCCATTCGGTAGCGAACCAGCTCGGGCAGATCGCTGTCGGTAAGCACGGCGTAAACCCCTGTCGCCGTCAATCCGGAACGGATTTCACCCCATTCCCCCTCCCCCGGGGGAATGGAAACCGCTCCCCGATCGAACCTCCGGTCCGCTCGCCAACTGTTCGACGGTCTCTTTGAACCGACGGTTGCTGAGCGGGACGGGTAGCTCCCGGTCAGGGTACCGCGTATCGCGCCCAATGCACCTGCCTCCGGTCCGGGGTGTACCACATCCCCGAAGCGACCGGGCGCCGCCCGAGGTGACGGATCAATGCGGCCCGGTCCGTGGCATAACCCGCACTGCTGATGGAGCCGCCTACTTCGACCTGGTACCAAATGTACAGCGGCTCGGTGACGGAGCGCTTCGGAGGCGGGCCGGCGATGGCCTTGGCGAGCTCCACGCTCTGTTTCAGATCCTGTGCGGCCGCGTGGGTGAGTTTCTTCCGCTCGAGAAACTCCGTCGTCACCACTGCCTTCAGCGTAATCACGATCACCCCATCGACGCCGGGAACGCCCAGCGCCGGTCCCTTCACGACCTCGACGGACTCGATCGAATTGGTCGGCACCTCCTCCATATATGAGGGTCCCACCCGCCGGGGCCGGGCGCCTGGGGCTGGACTTGCCATCATCTCGGAGCCGAGCAGCCGGCCATCGTGGCTGCGATAGAGCACCACGATGTCGGCGGGAGGGTGACCCTTGAGCATCTCCCGGACCCACTCGATGCCCTCGAGCGAGGACTCCTTCGCGCGCTGGAGCTGGGTCTTGAGCTCCGGTGCGAGCGAATCCGGCAGCAGGCACGCCGCCGCTCCGAGGGCCAACGCCGCGGTCGCCGCGGCCAGGGCCCGGGTCCGCCAGGTTCCGGGGCGGCTCGAAGTCAGCGCATTGATCCGCGCTTCCAGATCTCCGGGCCGCTCCGCGAAGGCGGCGAATGCCGGAAGACCGCCCCGGTTGCAGCGGCCCACCGCGTCGAGCAGCACGCTGCCGTACCGTGCCACATCGGCGCCGGAGGCGACCACCCGGGCATCGCAATCCAGCTCGATCGCACGACGAAGCCGGCCAAGCTGGAACCAGACCGCCGGATTCCAGGGCATCGCCACCACCAGGAGGAACCCGCGGAGCAGAAGCCGCGGATCCTGCCGGCTTACGTGCTCCATCTCGTGGCGCAGGATCAGCGCGCGAGCCGGCTCGGCGAGATCGTGAACCCATTCCGGCATCACGATGTCGAGCCGGCGCCACCCGATCACCGCCGGTCCGACATCCCGGCTCAGGAGCACCGGGACGCCATCGACCGACGCCCGCCGCCACTCCTTCCGCCGGCCCTGCAGCACGCCCATTGCGTAGACCAGGAAGAGCGCCAGCACGCCAGAGCTCGCGCCCCACAAGGTCAGCAGCACCTTGTTCATCCCCCAGCCAGGCTCGGCGACGCTCACCACCGGGACCGGTACCTCATCGCGAACCCGGATCGCCGCCGGCACCGGCAGCTTGGTGCTCGCGAGCATCGGCAGGGCCGGCACCGGCAGGTGCCAGGGAAGCCGCGGACTCAACGCCGGAATGACCAGCGAAAGGAACAGGGCCCCGGCCCAGATCCGGCGCACCGGCTTCCGACCGAGCAGGAGCGCCCGTTCCGCAGCCAGGCCGGCGACCGATACCAGAAGTCCCACCACGAGAGCATAGCCCATCCACGAGGCAATCATCGCACGCCTCCCTTGAGCCGCTGGTCGAGGATTGTGCGGAGTCTGCGAATGTCCCGGGGAGAAAGCTTGCGGTCGCTCACCAGCTGGGTGAGCAGCAACTCGGGGGAACCGTCGAACAGCTTGTCCACCATGCGGGTGAGGGCGCTCCTCCCGGCCCGTTCCCGGGCCACCAGCGGAACGTAGCGGTGGGCCTTGCCCTCCTCCTCGTGGCCCACGAACCCCTTCTCCTCCAGGGTCCGGAGCACGGTCAGCACAGTGGTATATGCCAGCGGGTCGGTCAGCGCCTCCCGCACCTCGGCCACGGTTCCGGAGCCCCGGGCCCAGAGCACCGCCATGACGTCCAGCTCGCGATCGCTCAGCCGCAGGCTCATCGGTCCCTCCTACTAATGGTTTAGTAGAAGGTGGGACGCGCCTGTCGATTTGTCAACTAGCGGGGTAGTTGGTAGCGCTCCAGCGCTTCCAGGCCGTCGGCATTGACCGCGGCGAGGTAGAGTCCGGCCCCGCCCACCGCAAGCAACCGGCGGCCCGCCGGGAGCACCACCCGAAGGGTGATCCGTCCCGAGGCATCGAAGACGTCCCAGGTCCGGGGAGATCCCGCCGGCATGGAGCGCTCGACCCAGAGCGACCGGTCCGGCGCGATGCGGGGCATCACGTCGGTAAAGGGCGGCTTGGTGGCGGCGAAGGGATTCTGCGCCGCCATCGCCTTGACTCGCGCGGGCTCGAGCATCTCGTCCGGGGTCGGGGAGATCCCGGTGGGATTGGTGCTGCCACTGCCCCGGCCGCCTACGCCGGAGTTCTCCAGGAAGGTGCGCATGTAGTCCACCCGGTCCCGCTCGGTCACCGGCACCACCGTGAATGCGACCGAGGGCCCGCGGGTGATCCGGCCATCGGGCTCCAGCCACTCTACGTGGTAGTCTCTGGAGCGCACCAGGGCGATGCGCCCCTCTGAGGTGGCCTGCCAGAGGTCCTGGGGCGCGAAGCCGACGTAGGGGAGTCCGTATTTGACCCGGGGCTCGCTGGGGCGGCGGGCCCGGGCCAGGGTGTCGAGCTTGCCGGTCCGGAGATCGAGCCGGGCCACGTGCACCGAGTCGTCCTCGATTCCCTCAGGGCCGGATGCCCAGGCCGGAACCTGGAAATAGAGCCGGCCCTGGCGGTCGGCGGCCCGAGGCCAGGGCGCATAGACCAGTCCCGCCCTCGCGGTGGGCATGGAGCGGTGCACCTTGAGGTCGGGGCCGATGATCATGAACCGGGCATTCCCCTCGTCCGCCACCAGGGTGGAATCCCCGGGGAGGAGAAGCAGAGTGCTCGGCATCCGGTACTCCCCCGGACCCTCACCCTCCCGCCCGATCCGGGTCAGACTCCCGGAACGCATATCGACCACGTAGAGCGCGGGCTCGAGCCGGTCACTTACAAGCAGGCGACCGTCGGGCAGCTCCCGCACCCCGCGGAGCTGGGTGAACTCGTGGGCCAGGGTGGCGGCGGGCGCGGCGAGCCGGACTTCGCGGACGGGAGTTTGTTGGGGCAGCAGCAACACGATAAGGAGCACCGATGGAGTGGGCATGTGAGTGGGGATGCGTGGCGGCGAGCAAGCGACGCACTTCGATTCCAGGCGGGCGCAGGGAGCGGGCTGACGACGGGGGTGCTGGTGAGCTTCAGAACGAGTTATGACCTCCGGAAATGAGCGCGAACCTGGGCGCCCCCGGAGGCCAGCCCGCCCCAAGCCCGCAGAGAAACCATGCACAGCCCCCGCGCATCCCCACTCACATGCCGACTCCATCGCTGCTCCTGCTGACCGTCCTGCTCGTTCCCCAGCAGCCCCCGGTCCGCGAAGTCCGGCTCGGCCCTCCCGCCGCCACCCTGACCCACGAGTTCACCCAGATCCGCGGGGTGCGGGAGCTGCCCGACGGGCGCCTCCTGGTGAGCGACCGGCTGGAGCCCGCCCTCTATGT
>DATFGC010000254.1:0-10260 GCA_035249765.1 Gemmatimonadales bacterium
CGACGATCGCCGGCGAGGAGATGCTGCAGGCGCTTGCGACGGCATCGGATCGCCTCGCCAAGGACTTCGGCAGCTGGAAGACGCCGTGGGGCGACATCAACCGCTTCCAGCGGCTCACCGGCGACATCGTCCAGCCGTTCAGCGATTCGGGTCCCAGCATCCCGGTTCCCTTTACCTCCGCGCGCTGGGGCTCCCTGGCGTCCTTCGGGGCCCGCCGTTACGAAGGAACCAAAAAGCTCTACGGTACCAGCGGGAACAGCTTCGTCGCGGTGGTGGAATTCGGAGACAGCGTGCGGGCCCGGGCGGTCACCGCCGGCGGACAGAGCGGCCATCCGGCCTCGCCGCACTTCAACGACCAGGCGGTGCGCTACAGCAAGGGCGACCTCCGGGAGGTGTATTTCTACCGCTCCCAGCTGGAAGGGCACATCGAGCGCGAGTATCGTCCCGGAGAGCGGGCCCCGTGAACCGTCTGGTCGTCCCCGGTCTCGCCCTGCTCGCCGCCTGCGGGAGCGCCCCGGCGCCGGTTCTGACCCCTGCCGCGCAAGCCCAGGCCGACGGCGGAAAGCCGCCCTACACCCGAGCGGACGTGGAGTTCATGTCGGGCATGATCGGCCACCACGCCCAGGCGGTGGTGATGGCCGGATGGGCGGCCAGCCATGACGCGGGGACCGCGGTGCAGCGGCTGGCCGAGCGGATCGTGGTCGGCCAGCGGGACGAGATCGCGCTCATGGAGGACTGGCTCCGGGACCGCAGCGAGCCGGTGCCTGGCGCGGACTCCTCCCACGCCGGCATGCCGGGTATGCTGCACTACGCCCATATGCCGGGGATGCTGACCGCACAGCAGCTCGCCCAGCTGGATCAGGCACGGGGAGCGGAGTTTGACCGGCTGTTCCTCACCTTCATGATCCGGCATCACCAGGGCGCGATTACCATGGTCGAGAAGCTCTTCGGCTCCCATGGAGCCGCGCAGGACGAGATCGTCTTCAAGTTCGCCTCCGACGTCCACGTCGATCAGATCACCGAGATCGCATTCATGAGCGAAATGCTCGCGATCCTCCGAGCCGAAGGAAAGCAACCGTGACCAATCGTCTGTTCCTGGTTCTCGGGCTCACCGCCGCCGCCACCCTGCCGGCTGCCGCCCGGCAACAGCCGGACCGGTCCACGCCCGCGGCGCGCTCCGATCCCCGGGTTGGGCTCCGCGCCGGATGGATGGACGCGGGCGAGGCGGCCTGGAATCTCCGGGTGGTGTCCAAGACGCCGCCCTCTGAGAAGTTCTTCAGCCCGACCACCCCGGGAGACCGGCGCCTCACCAACTCCGACCTGGCCTTCAGCGGGAAGTATGTGATCCAGGGCAACTACAGCGGCGTCCAGGTCTGGGACATCTCCAACCCCGGCAAGCCCTCCCTGCGCATCGCCTACGTCTGTCCCGGCTCGCAGAGCGACGTCTCGGTATACAAGAATCTGCTGTTCGTGTCGGGGGAGTCCACCAGCGGACGGCTCGACTGCGGTCTCCAGGGCGTGGCGGATACGGTGAGCCACGACCGGCTGCGCGGAATCCGGATCTTCGAGATCAGCGATATTGCCAATCCGAAGTACCTCGCCAATGTGCAGACCTGCCGGGGATCCCATACCCACACCGTGGTGACGGACCCGAAGGATCCGGCCAACGTCTACATCTACGTCTCCGGCTCGGCGCCGGTGCGCTCTCCGAAGGAGCTGCCCGGCTGCTCCGATGCGCCGCTGGACCAGGACCCCAACACCGCGCTGTTCCGCATCGAAGTCATCAAGGTGCCGCTGGCGGCGCCGGAGCAGGCCCGGATCGTGAGCTCCCCCCGGATCTTTCAGGGGCTGACCGAAGCGCCGAGACATGCCGAGCCGGTTGATACCACGCGGACAGATACCACGCAGGTGACCGAGCGCGACACGACTCCTCCGGTCCGCCGGGGCGGGCCAACCCAATGCCACGACATCACGGCGTACCCCGCGATCGGGCTGGCCGGCGGTGCCTGCCGCGGCTACGGCCTGCTGCTCGACATCAGTGATGTGGCCAGTCCGAAGCGGATCGGCGCGGTGGCCGACTCGAACTTCTCCCTCTGGCATTCGGCCACCTTCAACAACGACGGATCCAAGATCCTCTTCAGCGACGAGTGGGGCGGCGGCCGGGCGCCCCGCTGCCGGGCGACCGACAAGCAGGAGTGGGGCGCCAACGCGATTTTCACGCTGGCGAACCGGGAGATGACCTTCCAGAGCTATTACAAGCTGCCGGCGCCCCAGACCGCGTTCGAGAACTGCGTGGCCCACAACGGGTCGCTGATTCCGATTCCGGGACGCGACGTGATGGTGCAGTCCTGGTACCAGGGCGGCATCTCGGTGTTCGACTGGACCGATCCGAAGGGCCCGGTGGAAATTGCCTTCCACGATCGCGGGCCGATGGACTCGACCAAACTGGTGCAGGCCGGATCCTGGTCGGCGTACTGGTACAACGGGTACATCTACAGCTCGGAGATCGCCCGTGGGCTCGACATCTTCGAGCTCCTCCCCAGCGGTTTCATCTCGAAGAACGAGCTCGACGCCGCGAAGACGGTGCGGTTCGACTACCTGAATGCCCAGGAGCAGCCCCGGCTGGTCTGGCCGCCCAGCTTCGCGCTGGCCCGCGCCTACCTCGACCAGCTCGAGCGATCCCATGGGCTCACGGATGCGAGGATTTCCGAACTGCGGGGCGAGCTGGCCCGGGCCGAGCGGCTCTCCGGCGCCCGGCGCGGCGAGGCCCTGACCCGGCTGGCCGCCCAGCTCGACCGGGAGGCCGGCAGCGCCGATCCCGCCAAGCTGAGCCTGCTGGCCGCTGGATTGAGGAGGCTCGCCGCGGCGCGGTGAGCGGCGGGCGGTGCGCGACCTCTCCCGGATGCTGGCGGCCGGTGCGCTGGCCACCGGGGCGATGCTACTGCTGGTCTACCTGCTGAGACCGGAGACTCCACCCGAGGCGGCTCAGCCGCCGGGCGATTCCGCGGTTGCGGTCGCCCTGCCGGACGCCCGACTGGTCATTCCAGTGGAAGGCGTCTCCCCCGACCGGCTCCGCGATACCTACGCCGAAGCGCGCGGACTGGGACGGCGGCACGACGCCATCGATATCGACGCGCCCCGAGGGACCCCGGTGCTCTCCGTCGCCCGCTCGGTCGTGCTCAAGCTCTTTCGAAGCGACCGGGGCGGCACCACGCTGTACGCTCTCGCCCCCGATCAGCGGACCATCTACTACTATGCCCACCTCGACCGGTATGCCGATGGGATACGGGAAGGACAGCGGCTGGAGCCGGGAGAGCTGATCGGCTACGTAGGGGACACCGGGACTGCCAATCCGGGAGACTATCACCTGCATTTCGAGATCTCGACCACCGACGATCCGCGCCGGTACTGGGACGGATCGCCGGTGAATCCCTACCCGCTGCTGCGAAACGGACGGGCTACACCGCGTCGGACAGCGAAGTAAAGTTGAAATCCCGCACCAGAAGCGGCGGCACCACGACCGGGGCTCCGGCGTTCCCGCTCTCACTGGCCGAGACTCGCACCGGACGGCCCATGGCCAGGGTGTTGTTGAGCATCACCACCGGCGACTCGTTGAACCGGAAGTTCTTGATGGCCCTGACGATCTTGCCCCGCTCGATCAGGAAGGTGCCGTCCCGGGTGAGACCGGTATAGAGAATGCTCCGCGGATCCACTCCCCGGATGTACCAGAACCGGGTCACCAGCACGCCCCGCTCGCAGGCGGCGATCAGCGACTCGATGGTCTCGTTTCCCCCCGACATCTTGAGCCCCCCAGCCGCTCCGGTCGGCTCCTTCCCCTGTTTCCGGGCCCAGTAGCGATCGTAGTTGAGATTCTTCACCACGCCGTTCTCGATCCAGGTGACGGCGCGGGTGGGCAGGCCTTCTCCGGTAAACGGGGTGCCGTAGCTCTCCGGATCGAAGGGGTCGCTCACGATGGTGACCCGCTGGTCCACCACCTTGTCGCCGACCTTGTTGCCGCCGCCCGGTTTGGAGAAGAAGCTCCGCCCCTCGTCGGCGCTCCGGGCGTTCATCGCGCCGGTAATGAGCTGGAGCAGATTCCCCACCGCGGTCGGCTCCAGCACCACGGTGTAGCGTCCCGGCTCGATGGCCACCGCGCCTGCCGACCGCCTCGCCTTGTCCACGGCGCGGGCGCCCAGCGCCGCCGGATCCAGGGAGGAGAAGGCGTGCGATGCGCCGCCGGCCCAGCCGGAGCCGGCCCCATCGGGGGTCCGGACCGTGGTGGTGAGCACCGCATCGGTGTCCCGGTCGTAGGCGAACAGCCCCTTGCTGTTGGCGATGGCGCTCGCGGTGGCCCGGGTCTCCAGGTAGCCGGTGCTCACCAGCCCGGCCGCCCGCGCCTGGTCGGTGATGCTGGTGACCGCGGCCGCGCGGAGCGCGGGATCCAGCCGCGCGGTGCTCTCGCTCCAGCCCTTCCCTTCCCGGTACTGCTGGGGCTCGAGTTCGGGCATCCGCTCCGGATCGTCGGGGCTGAGCCGCGCCAGCCGCTCCGACGCGTCCACCACCGCCTTAAGCCCGGCGTCGTCCAGCTTGTTGGTGGCGGCCTGGCCGATCTTGTTGCCCACCACACTGCGCACCACCACGGCGGTGTTGCTGTTGTCGCCCGCGGTGGAAATCTGGTTCTCGGCGAAGCGGGTGTTGCCCCGGGCGCCGCTGTTGATGCTGACCCGCGCCTCGGTGGCGGTGCTCAAGCCGAGGATCTTCCGGGCCAGTGCCTCGGCGTCGGCGCGGGAGATCGTCCGGGCGCCCTGCTCCTGGGTCGGACGGCTCATGACTGCCTCCCGGTGTTGATCACGTTGATCTGGCGGTGCCGGGTCGGGACGCAGCCGTGGCTCACCGCGTTGGATTGCGACGGCTGCCCCTTCGCGTCGCCGAAGGCGCCTCCCAGGAAGTAGCTGCGCGGCCCGCCCAGCAGGTCGAGCGCGCCCCAGAATTCCGGGGTGCGCATCTGGTAGGCCACGTCCTTGAGCATCCCGGTGATCTTGCCGCCGCGGATCTCGTAGTAGAGCTGGCCGCCGAACTGCGCGTTGTAGCGCTGCTGGTCGATCGAGAAGGAACCGTCGCCCACGATGGCAATGCCCCGGTCGGTGGCGGCAATCAGGTCCTCCCAGACCAGATCCTGCTCGCCGGGGAGCAACGACACATTGGGCATCCGCTGGAACTGCACGTCGGCCCAGGACTGGGCGTAGGAGCATCCGTGGGAACGGGTCGGCTTGCCGATCCTCTTGTAGTACCAGTCCAGCCAGAGCGCCTGCTCCCGGGTGGTCTGATAGTCCACGAAGATCCCGTTCTTCACGATGTCGAAGTCCTCCGGCCTGACCCCGTCATCGTCCCACCCGCACGCGGCGAGCGAGCCGGGCTGGGAGCGGTCCCCCCGGATATTCATGAGCGGGGAGCCGAACTTCAGCGACCCCAGCACCTTGTCCGGGGGAAACACGAAGCTGGTCCCGGCGTAGTTGGCTTCGTAACCCATGGCGCGATCCAGCTCGGTCGGATGGGCCACCGATTCATGGATGGTGAGCCAGAGGTGATTGGGATGGAGAATCAGGTCGTAGCGCCCGGCATCCACCGGCTTTGCGCCCAGCTTGGCCACCGCCTCCTCGGCCCAGCGGGGGGCGCTCTCCACCAGGTTCGCTTCGGTCACGTGCTCGTAACCGCGACCCCGGGGGGCGATGTCGTTGCTCTGCCGGCTCTGGAAATCTCCCGACGCAACCGCGGTCACCGTCATGCTGGGCTGGCTGCGGAAGATGGTCTGCGCCACCAGCGCACCTTCGCTGTTGGCGTAGGACTTTTCTTCCTTGAGGAAGAACATGCTGGAGTTGACGAAGCGAGCCTGGGGGTTCTTCATCGCCGCGGCGTTGGCCGCCAGCAGCAGGGCGACCTTCTCCTCCACCGGGATGGTGAAGGGATCGACTCTGGCCTCGCTGCGCCAGGTGCCCCGCTGGTTCCCGGGGGCGGGCGCCAGAGTGACCGGCTTGCGACCCGGGGTCCGGTTGGCGCGGGCTTGCGCCGCCGCCTGGCGGGCGACCCGCACCACGCCCGCCTGGGTCAGCTCGCTGGTGGCGGCGAATCCCCACGACCCCTGGACCAGGACCCGGACTCCCACGCCGAAGGTTTCATTGTCGGACAGTCCGCCTACCCGCCGTTCCCGGGTGTTGATGTTCTGGGTGCGGTTGAGGCTCACCCGCGCGTCGGCGTATTCGGCCCCGGCGGATTTCGCGGCGTCGAGCGCCCGCAGCAGCAGCTCGTTGATCGCGGGGTCGCCCGGAGACTGGGGCTGGACCGCCAGCGCGGCGCGCTCCGCCGCTCCGGCTTCTCCGGTGGCCGCCAGCACCAGCCCTGCCGCCGCGGCGGCCGAGGAACGCTTGAGGAATTCTCTGCGGCTCTGGGACACGGGGCCTCGGGGAGGAGTGGTCAGTGGTCAGTGGTCAGTGGCACGATTCCCTATTGCCTACTGCCCATTGCCTGCCTGTTGCCTGTTGCCGCTGAATGTATCTTTACCGGCACGGATATTTTAGTGGGAGGCTTTCCGGTGCGTTACCCCAAGTCGTTTCGCTTCGCTGCCCTCCTCGGCCTCGCCGGCTGCTTCGGCGGAACCGAAACCAGTCCGATCGGCGAGATTCCTCCGCCACCGCCGCCCGCTCCGATCACGGTCTCGATGGGACCGGCCGACGCGGTCATCGCCGTCGGCGGCGGGTTGCAGTATCAGGCCATCTCGACCAGCACGGTCGCCGGCTGGGAGTGGTCGGTCCAGGACCATACCCGCGCGACGATTTCGACCAGCGGCCGGCTCACCGGCCAGGCGGCAGGCACCTCGAGGGTCCAGGCCTGCGCCACCAATGCCCCTTCGGTCTGCGGGGTCGCCGACTTCACGGTCGTCGCGGCGGCGGGCTCCGGGACCCCGGCCGTTTCGGTGGAGCCCGGCCAGGCCACCGTGGCGGTGGGGCAGAGCCTCGAATTCGCGGCCACTGCCGTCAACTTCGCCCAGCCGGCCTGGATCTGGAGCTCGATGGACCCCGCGACCGCCACGATCTCCGCCTCGGGCGCCCTCACCGGCCGGCGCCCGGGCAGCGCGGTGGTAGCGGCCTGCGCACCCGCGCCGCCCCGGTATTGCGGCACCGCGGTGGTGCAGGTGCAGTGACCCTGAGGCACATCCTTTGCCCCGTGAGTCCTGGCCGGCGCGCAATCGCCGTCACCCGCTCTCCGGAGGAATCGGACATGTTACGGCAGCACAGGATGTTGCCCCCCGTGGGCCCGATGCTCGTCGCGTTTTGCCTGCTGGCCGCACCCGTCGCAGCCCAGGGCAACGGGAAGCGCTACGCGGTCACGCACGATCGTGCACTCGTAGTGACTCGGGAGGTGCTGGTGAAGCAGGGGTACGACGTGGTCCGGGTGGAGGTGGTCGGAGCCACTCAAGTCGTGTATTACCGGAGGGGAAACCAGGGGAAAGGCAAGGGAAAGGGCAAGCTGGAGAAACTGGTCATTCGGCGGGAGGCCAACCGGATCATCTTCGACGACACCCCCTCCGCGATCCTGGTCGCGATCGACCTCAAGCTTCGGCTCTGACAACGGCGGCGCATAAGCACCTTCCCTGGGAAGGGCTCCATGCGGCTGTCCTCTCCGGAGGACGCGCCGTCTCATCGTATGCTACGCGCATGCGTGCCCTTGTGCACCACGACCGCGCGCCTTCCCCCACCGATCAACTCCGAACCTGCACCGAAGGCCCCCCTGCCTTCCCCGACGTCGCCCCTCCTGACCCGAATACGCCGGGTCCCGCGCCGAATCGTCACATAGATGTACCTCGCCCCAGCGGAGGCCGGACGCTTGCGTGTTAACCCCATCCCCCAACCCCCAACCCCCACCCCCCAATCCGCGAGCGCGATGGCATCTTCTTTGGATGAGCCGCTTCCGTCGGCCGGCGGCCGGATCTCCCGACCATTCGGAATGCCCCTGTCGCAGGCGGCGCGGAGACTCGACGACCAATGCCGGAGTGGCCCCAGGAGGGGCGGGTTATGCGAAAAGGTGTTCGTGGTAGGTTGGAGATGGCCGCGCGGGTCCGGCAGTTCAGCCGCGCCCACCCCATCTGAGGACTCCGGGTACGCCACGGTACTCGGCCGGTTCGAGGAGCGCCTCACCCGGGCGGAGGCAATCGTGGCACGGCAGCACAACGGGCTGACCTCGGCCCGGAGTGCGCGAGCCCGGCGAGCGGAGCTGCGCAGGGTGGTGCACTTCCTGCTTCCCCGGGTACCGGATCACGGTGGGACCCATCGCCGCCCGCACCCGCACCGACCTGGCGGAGCGGTTCCGGCTGCCGGACACCCGGATCACCAACCGCGGATTCCTCACTGCGTTCCGGGCGATGCTCACCCTGGCCGAGGCGCACCCACAAGTACCCCGTCGCGGGCGGCGACCTGTCACAGCTTCAGGCATTCGTTTGCCACCCACCTGCTCGAGGCGGGCTCCGACATTCGGACAGTACAGGCGCTGCTAGGGCATCGGGATGTGTCGACGACAATGCTGTATACCCATGTCCTGAACCGGGAGCGGCTCGGCGTACGGAGTCCCGTCGATCAGGCAGGGTTGGAGGGGCTTCCGCAGGGTTAGCGATTTAAGCCGCGCGGCCGTATGCTTCCAACAATTGGCGCTCGCGGCCCATAATTTTCCAGCGGGTCCGATACCAGTTATGCCGCCCAGCGGCCGCGCCCCTTGCGCGCTCGGCTAGGTACCAACGTCGGGATTGCCCAGAACAGGTCACTGTATGCGCCTAACCGCTCCCTACGTCTTGGCGTATTCTCTTCTTGCCGCAGGGTCAGCGGACTCGCAGGTTGCGCACCGCCTCGTGATTCGCTCCCTCGACGGCAAATCCGTGCGCGAGATTCCACATATTGGCGAGTCGAACCACGTCGGGATGTGGTCGCCGGACGGTAAATCGATCGCCTTCCAGGTGCGCGAAGACGCACGCAACTTTATCGCCGTTGTTCAGAGCGACGGGAAAACAGTGCGTGTCTTCCGTGAGGCGCTGAGTGCAACCGGTGAGAGTGTGCGTTGGTCGCCGGATTCACGCTCCATCGGCTTTCTCGATCCCGGACGGCACGAGTTTCGACAGCTGAATATTGCGACTGGCGGCATACGCACAGTCGCCTCCGATTCGATCGCGCAGGTTGGTGTGTGGATTTGGCGACCGGACGGGCGCTCAATCGCGGCCGTCATGACGATGCCCGGCGCATCACCAGGATTGAGGTTTCTACGGCGGCGCGTCGACGAAATCACGCTCAACGGCGAGCGACGAGCTTTGCTCGACACCATCGTAATGCGAGGCGTTCCGGGTGTGACTTTCATCGACCCTTATACGATCTTCGTGCGCTATGACTCGGCGGCCTATCGCATGCCACTTAGCGGTGGGCCGCCTCAACGAGTTGCCGAGCTCTCCGGCACAGCGCCCGCCACTGGCGTGCACACAACCGCACCGACCGGCGACCTTTGGGCTGGATTGATTTCCGGAGGCAGCTTTGACTCAGGTCGTATCGAGTTCATCTCGGTCCGAACGGGAGAGCGTCGCGTGGTGGTGGTGCCGTTCCGTCCGATGATGGGGCCATCCCCGGGGTGGACGCCCAGCGGGCGTGAACTGATCGTAGCTGGACGGCCACCGCTGGACACAACCAACTTGGACGCGACCACTCTCAGACTACTCAGTGCCCGAGACTCAACTACCATGAGACGACTACTCACCACGGACTCGGCTACGTTCAGGCTGTACCGTGTGCCCGTGAATGGTGGCGAGCCCCGCCCAATTGCCGCGATGGGTCGGACTGACGGGTGGACGTCCGTTTCACCCGACGGAAAATGGATCGTCTACGGCGCCATGGACCATCGCTAACCTCAAGGTTATGAACCCAGAAGCGCCTAGCGCCAGCCAGTTGCTGTCGAGCTGCGGCATAACGGCGAGTTGGACCTGACGGCGCACGTCGCTTCGGTTGCGGCTGGCTCGCGTCGCTCGCCGGCCGCATGGTTGTGGTGCGCCGCAGGTAAACTCCAATCGCGTTAGGTCGTGCCGCCATGCACCTGTTCCCCTTGCGGGTGATCGAGCCCAAGCGCCGCGACAATCCACTGGAGTGTTCCCGCGGGGTGAGACCGAGCCAGCTGGCAAAGTGTCGCCCGGACCTGAAGCGATGAATGTCTCCAACGAAGGCCACGAGCGCCGTG
>DATFGC010000255.1:0-23115 GCA_035249765.1 Gemmatimonadales bacterium
AGGCCGCGGGAGTGGTTTCCTCGAAGGGGGCGAGCAGGAAGGTCCCCGCGTTGTTGACCACCAGGTCGGGCACGCCGGCGGCGTGTTGAACCCGGGCCGGGAGAGCCTCCACCGCGGCCGGATCGGCGAGATCGCAGGGCAGGTCCACCCACCCGGGGGTTGCGGCCTGCGGGAGACTCCGGGATACCCGCACCACCCGCGCGCCATCCGCCGAGAGGGCCTGGGCAATGGCCAGGCCGATGCCGCGGGAGGAGCCGGTGACCAGCGCCACCCGGCCGGCCAGCCGGCTCACTCGAGGGGCCGGCCGGCGGCCACCAGGCGGAGGAACTCGGACCGGGTGCGGGAGTCGTTGCGGAACAGCCCCCGCACCGCGCTGGTCACGGTCCGGGAATTCTGCTTTTCCACTCCCCGCATCATCATGCAGAGATGGGCCGCTTCGATGACGACGCCCACCCCCTGCGGGTTCAGCACCTCCATGACCGCGTCGGCGATCTGGTCGGTGAGCCGTTCCTGCACCTGAAGCCGGCGGGCGAACACCTCGACGATCCGGGGAATCTTCGACAGCCCCACGATCCGGCCGTCGGGAATGTAGGCGACGTGGGCCCGCCCGAAGAAGGGCAGCATGTGGTGCTCGCAGAGCGAATAAATCTCGATGTCCCGCACCAGGATCATCGCCTCGTGCTGTTCCTCGAAGCAGGCGTCGCCCACCACGTCCTGCACCGACATCCCGTACCCGCGGGTCAGCCAGCGCAGGGCGAGCTCCACCCGCTCGGGGGTCCGGCGGAGTCCCTGGCGGTCGGGGTCTTCGCCGATCGCCTCGAGGATGGTGCGCACTTCCCGGCGAAAGTCAGCGTCCGACATAGTCCACGTAGTTGCGGGGGGTTTCCCAGAGCCGGATCCGCGCCAGACGGCCCCGGGGAATATGGGGCGCGAGCTGTTCCCAGCAGAAGCGGGCGATGTTCTCGGCGGAAGGAAGCTCCTCCCGGAACCAGGGCACGTCGAGATTCAGGTTGCGGTGATCGAGCACCGCGAGAATGCGCTCGTCGGCAAGCTGCTTCAGAATGCCGACGTCCACTACATAGCCGGTGTCGGGATCGATGTCTCCCTCCACCAGGATGTCGAGCTCGTAATTGTGGCCGTGATAGTTCGGCAGGTTGCATTTGCCGAAAGTCTCCCGGTTCCAGGCATCGGATTGACGAGGATTGTGGAGGCGGTGGGCGGCGTTGAAGTGGACCCGGCGGGCCACGATGCAGGACGGCACTCAGTGGTCCTCCCGAGAGAGACAACAAGGGCGCCGATCCGGCTCACGCGGGTCGGCGCCCAGGTGTCGGCTGGCGGCCGGGAGGGTACCTGAAGCCCGAAGAGAATGTTCGGCGCCCTCGCCATCGCGTCTGCCTTCCCCCGAGGGGCATGACATCGGCAACAGTATGTGGGCCCTCTATCGGACCTGTTGGCTCAGTGACGTGTCTCCCAGCCGTCAACCGACATCGCTATAATAGGGAGCCCGCCAAACTGCGTCAACAGCCGAGGCACGCGTTCATGAACGCCAATCTGCTTATTGCGGTTGCGAGCCTGGTCCTCTGGGTCCTGCTGGCCTACATCCGGCCGGTCGGCCTCGGCGTCGTGCATCTGCTCCTGGTGGCGGGAGCGGTGTTTCTTATCCGGTGGTGGGCGAAGCGCGAGGAACCGCGTCAACAGTCAACGGTCAACGGTCAACGGTAAAGGCCGCCTGGTGAGGCCGGTCCCGTTGACCGTTCACCGTTGACCGTTCACCGCTTTCAGATCTCCCAGTTAGAGAAGACGACCGCCTCCCCCGGCACCGCCTCCCCTTTCCCTTCCAGCGTCATCCTGAGATCGGTCCAGTGGACCCGGTATCCGGCGTCCACCAGCGCGCCGTAGGCCGACTGGTGGGCGGTCTGGCAGCGGAGCGCGACCCGTCTCGCCCCGCTCTCCCAGGCATGACACTCCAGGGCGACCACCAGCCGCCGGAACACCTCGAGATCCCGGGCCACCAGCTTGAGAACCCGGAGCTCGTCGGCGCTGCGGCCTTCCGCGAGCGGCGCGGTATGCCACAGCGCAAAGCCGAGCATCCGTTCCCGCTCGGCGAGCAGGGTCACGTCCCCGAGCCGGTGCTCCAGGGTGAGGGCGATCTCCCGGGAGAAATCCCGGCCCGGCGCCACCGCGTCGGTGAGCATCCCGCACGCCCGCACCCCGCGACCGGGATCGGCATCGGAGAGCCGGGTCGCCGGCGTCGTGCCCGGCCCGCCCAGATCCCGCCCCATGCTCACGGTGAGGTGCCCGGGCCGGAACCGGAGTCCGGAATAGAACCCGATGTTCTCGATGGTGCGGGGCATGGTTTCGAGGCCGATGACTTGCGCCCCGAGGCCGGCGAGCCGCGCGATGCCCGCCTCCACGATGGCGCGCCCGATCCCTTCGCCCTGGCGGTCGGGGCGCACCGCCAGCGGACCCATCCACCCCTCGGCGCCGGAGCAATGCACCATGTTGAAGGCGAGCAGTCCTTTCGAGGCATCGCGCCACACCAGCGCGCCGTCCCCGGCGCTGGCCATCGCGAACCGCCAGATGGCGGGATTGAGCGGCGGCACCCGCACGCCGGCCAGCCCGTCCCGCTGATACCGGTCGGTAAAGGCTTCCGAAAAGATCCGGTTGATCCGCTCGATGTCCCCGGGCTCGGCCCGCTCCGGCGCCCGGAGGCGCTCAGGCCGCGGCGTCACGGCTCTCCGGCACGGCGCGGGTCACCCGCTTCTCGACGTCGTAGCTCAGCCGGATGACCCGGTCGAAGGCGTCGCGCACCGATTCGATGTGGGTGATGAGGATCACCTGGGGGAACCGGTCGCCGAGATTGCGGAGCAGATCGAGCACCGCGCCGCGGCGCTCCTCGTCCAGGGAGCCGAAGATCTCGTCCAGCACCAGCAGGGAGAGCGGCTGGCCGGCCCGCTCCGCGATCATCTGGCTGATCGCCAGCCGCAAGGCCAGGTTCGCCACATCCTCTTCCCCCCCGGAAATCACCGGCTTGGCTTCGCCCTCCTCGATCACCGTGGCGCAATAGCTCTCGTCCAGCTCGAGGTCGCTGTAGCGGCCCATGGTCAGGTCGCGCAGGAAGCCCGACGCGAGGTCCGACAGGTCGGGACGCAGGGTGTTGTTGAGATCGGTGCGCAGGTCGCCCAGGGCGCGGTCCAGCTCCTGGTGCAGCAGGACCTCGTCCTGGAGCCGGGCCACTTCCCCGGCCCGCCGCTCCCGGTCTTCGCGCTTCCGGGCCACTTCGGCCCGCTGTCCCAGCGCCGCGGTGAGCTCGCCCGCGGCGCGGGCCTTGGCCAGCTCGGCCTGCTGCACCGCCCGCTCGCCTTCCCGGGTCCGGGTGCGGACGGCTTCGAACGATTCCGCCGACCACCCCAGACCGGCCAGCTGCTCCCTCAGCTTGCGGACCCGTGATTCCAGTCCGCTCAGCTCCTGCTCGGCGGTCGCGGCGCGCGCCACCAGATCCAGGGCGCGTTCGGCCGAAGTGCGAAGCCGCTCCGCCAGCAGCGCGCCGGGCTCCAGCGCGGCGATGCTCTTGCGGAGCTCGAGATGCCGGGCCTCGTCGTAGGTCTCGGGCAGCCCCGCGATCACCGAATCGAGCTGGGCGATCTCCGCGGTCAGTCCGCTTTTCTCGCTCTCCAGGCCGGCCCGCTCGGCTCCCTGCTGAGTCAGCCGCGCCGCCAGCGCGGTCAACCGGGCCACCTCCTGGTCCAGCCGGTCGCGCTCCAGCACCATCTGGGTGACATCGGCCGGCTCGGCCTGGAGCTGCTCGATGCGCTGCCGGTAGTACTTCCCCTGGAACTCCACCTCTTCCATCTGGCGGTCGAGCATGCCCATCACCCGCTCGTACTACCGGCCCAGCGGCCTCGCGCAGGTGGGGCAATCTCCGTCCGCACCCGCCGTCTCCAGCCGGCGGCGCTGCTCCCGAAGGTCTTCGTATTGCGCCAGCAGGTTCTTGCGCTGGGTTTCGGCGTCCTGCTTTTCCCGCACCCACGCGGTACGCCGTGCCTCGGCTTCCTGGGTGGCGAGCAGCAGCGCGGCCTGCATCTCACTCCGCGCCGCCACGGTGCGCTCGGCTTCCCCCGGGTGCGGAAGCCCGGTCAGCCGTTCCTCCACCCGGTCGAGCTGGCGGCGCACCTCGATCCGGCGCGCTTCCATGCCGCGGCGACCGCTGGCCGCCTCCCGCTGGGAATCGAGCGCTTCCCGTTCGGCCCGGAGCGCGGCCAGCGGCGCCAGGGAGGGAAGCAGCTCATCGAGCCGGGTCTTGGCGGCCAGCGCCTCGGCCAGCTCGCGATCGAGGGCGCCGAACTGGACCCGGGCAGCGGTCGCCGAGTGCTCCGCCACCTTGAGATCGCTCTCCAGCGACACCACGGTCTGCTGGAGCTGCTCCCAGCGCTCCGCTTCGGGCCGGAGCTCGGCCAGGGACGCCGCGGCACGACGGTGGGCCGCCTCGAGACGCGCGGTGGACTCCTCGGCCGCCCGGAGCCGCTCCGAGGCGCGTTCCTCCTCCTCGGCGAGCCGGGCGGGATCCAGCAGCTCCGACCGGCGGGCCTCCAGGGTGGCCTGAATCAGGCGGCGCTGCTCCTTCAGTCGCTGCTGTGCGGTGCGGAGCTTCTCGTAGCCCAGCACCCGGCTCAGAAACTGGGCCCGCTCCGGCGCGGTCATCTGCGCCATGATCGCGAGCTCCTTCTGCCCGGTGAAGTAAGTGCTGAAGAATTCCTCCCGGCTCATGCTGAGCAGCCGGGTGACCTTGTCGGTCACCGTCGCCAGGCTGTTGGCGATCGGGGCCGGCTCACCGTCCTGGTACAGCTCCGCATTCCCCAGCGAGCGGACGATCCGGTAGCGGTGGGGTCCCAGGTCGAACTCCAGCTCCACCTCCACCCGGGAGCGGGGCGGCGCTCCCCGGCGACGGATGGTGTCCTTGGTCCCGCGGGCGGCGTCGGTGCCGTAGATCGCCCAGGCAATCGCCTCCAGCAGGGTGGTCTTGCCGGCACCGTTGGGGCCGACAATCCCGGTGAGCCCCGCCTCGAACTCGAGGACGGTGTCGGCATGCTGGCGAAAGTTCTGCAACCGGAGCCGGCGGATCTGCATCAGCGCAGCTCCTCCGGAGCGGCATCATCGGCATCGGCGAGCATCTCGAGCCCCCGCGCGACGAAGCGCTCCCGGGAGAGCCGCTCGGGGAGCGGGCGGCGGCTCAGGTATTCCCGCACCATGTCCGGCAGGGTCTGACGGCGGCCGGGCGCTCCCACCCCAACGCTGCGTTCCTCCTCCGGGCGGCGGAAATCGATGTGCAGATGAAGCGCCCGTGCCTTGGCCGCGCGGATGGCGCCGTGATCCAGCTCCCGCATCACGTGGCGGGGAATATTCTCCACCACCAGCCGGACGATCGCGTCGGCCAGTCCTCCCCGCACTCCCGCGAGCCGCTTCGCGATGAGGCGGTCCAGCTCCTCGGCCGACTGTCCCGCCGCGTTGAGCCGGGGAAGGTCATACACCCCGCGCGCCTGGGGAACCGGCTGCCGGGTCGCCACGCCGGTGTCGAGATCGACCAGCAGCCAGCCCTTCCCCTGGAACCCGTGCCGGGCTTCGTCGGCCAGCTCACCCCAGACGTTCGGAGTCACCCATTCCAGGGCGCCGGAGTACCAGATCCGGGGACCGACTTCGTGCTGCACGTGGTAGTGGCCCAGCGCCACGTAGCTCCAGGGCTCGGCGCGGAGCATCTCGGGATCGAGCAGCGCGCCGCCGTACTCCACCCAGGAGCGGTCGAAGGGAAATACCCCCTCCACCTCGCCGTGCAGCACCAGCACCTGGTAGCGCTCGGGCCCGGCGCGCCGAAGCAGGGGCCGCTCCGGCGCGAACAGCGCGGCGTGGGGCACCGCCAGGACCGACAGGTCGAGGCCGGGAAAGACCAGCCGGCGCACCTCGTCGGACGCGACCTGGATCCCCAGCTCCTCGTAGAGGCTCAGGATCGACCCGGTCTCGCTGCTCCGGGGGGTTTCGTGATTTCCCGCGATGAGAATGACCGGGGCGCCGGGCAGCTCCTCGGTGAGCCGCTGGAGCTGCCGGAACGCGAACACGATGGAAAAATTGCTGGGGCGCACCGCCTGGAAGAGATCGCCCGCGATGATGACCGCGTCGGGGCGGGCCGAGATGACCCCATCCACCGCGGCGCGAAAGGCGTTGGCGACATCGGCCTCACGCTGATTGATCCCCGCGGATGTCTGGCGATGGTACTGCCGGAAGCCGAGGTGCAGGTCGGCAAGGTGGGCGATTTTCACGGGACTCTCAGTAGGGGTCTCCGCTGGTCCGAACCGGGCGGATTCCCTGCCGCAGCGTCACCGTCTCCGGCCGGGGGTCCCGGCCCAGGCACTTGAGGAAGAACGGAAAGACCTGCTCCGGCCGGGCCCGGATGGTGGCGTTGAGCGCCCGCCGCACCTCGTCCTCCCGCCGCCCGGCGACGGCGTCCAGCACCCGCGCCTGGCCCAGCCCCGGCTCCAGCATGCGCAGCCGCCGCGCCACGGCCTCGGGGAACGGCAGCTCGGCCGCCGGGGGAAACCGGACGACCCCTTCACGCCCCGAAAGCACCGCGGGCCGGGGAAACCGGACGAACACCGGATGGGTGAAGTGGGGATGCCGGACCAGCAGCTCGCCCTTGGGCAGCGAGGCCAGCCGGGCCCGGATCGCGGGACTCATGGTGGCGTACCCGGGGAGGGCGAGCTCGTCGCCGTCCATCCGGCCCAGCAGCATCGTGCCGGCGTTGCCGACCACCCGGCGCTGCACCTGGGAGCGGAACTGCTGGGCGGAGCACAGCACCAGCCCGAGGTAGCGGCCCCGCTCGGAGATATCGAGCAGCATCTTCCGGACATAGGTCTCGGGACCGTCGCCGGGAGCATACTTGTTGAGCTCGTCCACGAAGACCATCACCTGCTCCACCCCGAGGTCGCGCCGCTCCAGGTGCTCGCGAAGCATCGAAACCACCCGGGCAAAGACCAGGTCCTGGGCCAGAGGATCGAGACCCGCCACATCCACCACGTAGACTCCCCGATCCTCGAACGCCCCCCAGGGAAGATCGTTGACGTCTCCGTCGTCGGTCACCAGCCCCTTGGAGCGGGTGCTGATGTTGCCGAGCCGGTTGCGGATCTTCCGGATGGTCGCGACATGATGGGTCCGCCAGATCTCTCCGCGACCCTCCTCCAGCTTCCCGAAGATCGCCCGGAAGAATTCATCGAGGTCGGCGAAGCTCTTGACGAAGAATCGCCGCCCCAGCGAGGGCTCCTCGAATTCCCGGCCCACCACCCGTTCGGCCAGGAAGTCGATGAACGCGTCGGCCTTGGCATCGACATCGTCCTTGTTGAGCAGGACCTCGGCGTAGTCGAGCACCTCCCGCAGCCCCCAGATCAGCGGCTCGGTATTGGCCTGGAGGGCCTCGTGGCTCCGGAGGGTATTGAGGTTGACCCCGTCGGGCTTGTAGGGGGCGAAGTAGCGGACCTGGCTGAACGGCTCGGGCGAGAGACCGAGCCGATGGTAGAGGCGGAGGTCTTCGGCGGTCAGCTCGGCGGGCTGATCGAGGAAGCAGAGGTCGGGACCCTTCACGTTGAAGCACACTGCGGCTACCCGTCCCTTGGAGGCCGGCAGGCTCTGGAACACGCTGGCGAGAAAAAATTCCACCGCACTGGTCTTGGTGGCGAGTCCGGACACGCCGGTGATGTTCAGGTGCGCCGCTTCGGGCCCCAGGAGAAAATCGGGATCGAGGAGGACCGGCGCCTCGAGCCCGCCGGCGGCATACACGCCGACCGGAATGCCCCGGGCCTGATCGCCGCCGGTGTACCCGTCCATCCGGAGCGCGGTGACCACGTCGGCGTCGCTCGCCAGCCGCACCGCGCCGAGCGGAACCGGCTGCACCGGCTCTTCCGGTACCTGGCGGAGCACCGCCGCGGCATAGAGCCGGATGGCGGCGCGGGCGTCGCTCTCTTCGGGCGAGGCCGCGGGGTCGCCGCCCGCTCCAGCCACCGCCTCGAGCGGGGTACGCCAGTCGGAGTAGGACACCCCGTCGGTCACCACGCCGAAGACGGTCCGCGCTTCCGCGTCCACCCTGACGATGGTTCCGATGCCGACCGGCGACTCCGGAGCGGTCCAGAACCAGAACTGATGCGGGGTGGAAGGCTTCAGCTCGGTCGCGACAACGCGGCCCACCACCCCGGGGTTGGGGGTTGGGGGTTGGGGGTTGGGGATTACCCGCTCACCTCTCACCTCTCACCTCTCACCATCAAGATCCCAGCCCGCCGATGAATCGAAGGACCCGGTCCAGCGCCGCGTCGAGCTCCTTGTCGGACACCGCATAGCTCAGCCGGACCCAGTGGTCATCACCGAAGGCGCCCCCCGGCACCAGGGCCACCCCTTCCTCCTGGATGATCCGCTCGCAGAATTCCTGGCCGGTGATCGGCTGGCCCGAGGTCATCCCGTCCACCCGGAAGTAGAAGTAGAACGCGCCGTGGGGCTCGACGAATTCGACTCCGGGCGCCTCGTCGCGGAAGCGGGCGACCACCCGGTCGCGGCGTCGGCCGAAGGCGGCCACCATCCGCTTCACCTCCTCCTCCACTGCCGGGCTGTTGAAAGCGGTGACCGCGGCCCACTGGGCGGGGTGATTGGCCCCGGTGGTGGTATGGGACTGGAGGTTCGCCATCGCCTTGGTGACGTGGGGCGGCGCGATCGCCATTCCGATCCGCCACCCGGTCATCGCATAGGCCTTGCTGGCTCCGGTGATCACCACCAGGCGCTCGGTCTCCTCGGCGGGAAGATCGAGAAACGATGGCGCCGACCCGTCGCCGTAGAAGATCCGGCGATAGATCTCGTCGGTGATGATCCAGACATCGTGCTTCCGGGCCCAGGCGGCGATGGCCTTGAGCTCGCTCAGGGTGTACACCGCCCCGGTCGGGTTGCAGGGCGAACAGAGAATCAGGCCCCGCACCAGCCTGTCGGTATGCCGCTCCAGATCCTGGGCGCTCACCTTGAGCCCCCAGTCCGCCTCTCCCGGCAGCAGCACCGGCTCGGCCCGGGCCAGGTGCACGATCTGGGGATACGACACCCAGGCCGGCGAGGGAATCAGCACCTTGTCCTTGGGCCCGAAGAGGGCGAAGCAGGCATTGAAGAGCGCCTGCTTCGATCCGGAGCTCACCACCACGTGATCGGGGTCGATGACCCGACCGGGAGACTGGGCGGCGAGATTCCGGACCACCGCCTCCCGGAGCTCGCGCAGCCCGGCGTTGGGTGGATAGCGGGTGTGCCCATGCTGGATGGCCAGAATACCGGCCTGGGCCACCGGCGCCGGGGTATCGAAGTCCGGTTCACCCACGCCCAGGTCCAGCACATCCTCGCCGTTCGCCTTGCGCCGCTTGGCCTCGGCACTGATGGCGATGGTTTCGGAGGCCTTGAGATGAGAGAGGTTCTGGGAGAGCGGGTCGGGCAGGCGAATGACGCGCGTCATGGCGGAAAAGATAACCTCTTGGCCCTCCGCCGTCCGGGCGCTAGCTTGCGTCCCCGGCAATGACGCCGCTGTTTGACAACCGAGGGACCCCGTGTCGGATTTGGACCTGCTTTCACCTGCCCAGGGCACGCTCGCCGCGGCCGGCTGGGCCGCGGATCATCCCGCCATGCGCGAAGCCGCCCCGGTCGCCGCGCGGGGGCACAACCTGGTGTTCCTCGCCCCCCCGAGCCCGGCCTGGGCCGCGCCGGTGCTGGGCGGCGTGATCTCCCGTCTCTCCACCGGACGCAGGGGACCGGTACTCGGACTCGGCTCCGAGGCATCGGTCGACGAGTGGGCCCGAGTGGCCGGAGCGATCGCCCTCTACACGGGCATCCGGGTGGCCGCCGCCCACGGCACCGCGCGGGTTACCCGGCTGTTGCGCTCCGACGCGACGGACCTCGTCTTCCTCGCCCCTGAGACCGCCCTGGAGCTGGTCCGCCGCTCCGCCCTCAAAATGGACGCGGTGGACGGCATCCTGCTGCTCTGCCCCGAAACCTGGGGCGGGGACGATCTGCTGCCGGGACTCCTCCAGGATGCCGGGCGGGAAATCCAGCGGATCGTCGTCACCGCCGACCGAGACGCCACCGCACCGCTGGTCGAGCGCTACAGCTGGAAGGCGCCGGTGGTGGATCTCCTCGAGCCGGCCGCCGCACCGCTCGCCCAGGTCCGGGTCGCGAGCACCGGATGGCGGCGCCGGGCCGAAGCGCTGGGCGATCTGGTCGAACAACACGATCCCGAGTCGGTGACGGTCTGGGCGGCCGATCTCTCCGATCGGGCTCTCATCGAGGCGACCCTTCGGACCGCCGGCGCCGAGCCCGTGGTGACCTCGGGCATCCCGGAAAGCCGTTCCCTCATCATCACCTGGGACCTGCCCACTCCGGCTCAGCTCGCCGCTCTCGCGGCGCAGGGAGAGGTGATCCTCCTGGTCCCTCCGGGGGCGGAGGCGTATCTGGCGCGGATTGCCCCCCGGCGCCGGGCCGTGCCGCTCGGGGGACAGCTCGAGCGGGCCCGGGTTGCGCTGGAGCAGGACCGGATGCGGGTGCGCGGGGTGCTGGATCGCACTCCCGATGCTTCGGCGTTCCACGCCATCGCGCCCCTGCTGGAGCGGTACGAATCCAGCGCCGTCGCGGCCGCGCTCTATCAGCTCTGGAGCGAAGCTCGCAAGCCGGCGATCGAGCCGGCCTCACCCCCGGGAGGAGCGGGCAAACTGTGGATCGGAATCGGCAAGCGTGACGCCGTGACTCCCCATGACCTGGTGGCGGCCCTGATCAAGGACGCCGGGGTCCCCAAAGAGGCGGTGGGCAGGGTGGAAATCCGGGAGAGCTTCACCCTGGTGGAGCTGGGCGCCGGTGCCGACGCCGTGGCGGCCGCAGAGCGGCTCACCGGAAAGACGATTCGGAAGCGGAGGCTCGTCGCAAGGTTGGATCGGGGCCGGACGAGTGGTCCGTGATCAGGGATCAGGGAAAACACCTGACCACTGACCACTGACCACTGACCACTATGCTACCGCTTTTTATTGAGAAGATCTCGCAACGGCTTCCCCGGCCGGAACACCGGCGCGGTGGACCGCGCGATCGAGATGGAGCGGCCGGTGCGGGGGTCCCGGCCGGAGCGCGCGGCGCGGGTCTTGGTTTCGAACTGGCCGAACCCGGTGATCTGGACCCGGCTTCCCTTGCAGAGCTCGGTGGGCAGGATGCCGTCCTTGCCGAACAGAGCCTCGATGGCCAGGCCGGCCTTGGCCCGCGACAGGCCGAGCCGCGCTGCCAGCTCGGCCACCAGCTCGTGCTTGGTCATCCTCGCCTCCGCGCTGCCCTGGTCGGGTATCGAGCGGCGGAATATACCACGCCTCACCTCGCTTGACCGGCTTCCCGCGCGCGGCTATCGTCGGGGCTTCGGGGAGTTCTCCCTTTCTACCTGGACCCATCCTGATGTACAACCTCGCTCGGCCGGGGACCATCGAAGTCATCGCGGGCGTCATGTTCAGCGGGAAGAGTGAGGAGCTGCTCCGCCGGGTGCGCCGGGCCCTCATCGCCCGCAAGAAAGTCCAGGTGTACAAATCGCATCTGGACGAGCGGTATGGCGGACTCTTCCGGGTCTCCAGTCACAGCGGCATCGAATTCGAAGCCATTCCGGTGGACAGCGCCGGCGAGATCATGCGGCTCACCCGTCCCGACACCGAGCTGGTGGCCATCGACGAGGCCCAGTTCCTGGATGCCGACATCCTGGAGGTGGTCACCGCCCTCGCCGACCGCGGGGTGCGGGTCCTGGTGGCCGGGACCGACACCGATTTCCGGGGCGAGCCGTTCGGCATGATGGGACACCTGATGGCGATCGCCGAGCAGGTGGACAAGCTGAGCGCGATCTGCGTGGTCTGCGGCGACCAGGCCTGCCGGAATCAGCGGCTGGTGGACGGCAAGCCGGCCCGGTACGACTCCCCGACCATCCAGGTGGGCGGAAGCGAGGCCTATGAAGCCCGGTGCCGGAGGTGCCACCGGGTGCCGCGTGAGGACGAAGATCAGACCGCGCTGCTTTAGGAGCCTTCAGCCTTCAGCCTTCAGCCTTCAGTCGTGGCTGAGGGCTGACGGCTGACGGCTGATGGCAGCCGCGTGCTCAACGCGGCTCTCACCGGAAACATCGCCTCCGGCAAATCCTCCGTGGTCCGGCTCTTCCACGACTGGGGCGCCACCGTCATCGACGCCGATGCCATCGTGCGCCGGCTCCAGCGGCCCGGCACCGCGATCTTCCAGGCGATCGTGGACCGCTTCGGGCCCCGGGCGCTCGCTCCCGACGGGTCGCTCGACCGTCCGGCGCTCCGGGCCCGCATTCTGGCCGATCCCGCCGAGAAACGGGCGCTCGAGGCCATCGTCCATCCGGCGGTGGAGGCCGAGCGGCGCCGCCTGATGCTCCGTGCCGCCGGGAGAAAGGACGGGATCGTCATCAACGACATCCCGCTGCTGTTCGAGGCCATGGATCCCGCGCGATTCGACGCGGTGGTACTGGTGGATGCGCCCGAGCCGGTGCGGATGGAGCGGCTGATTCAGCAGCGGGGACTCCCCACCGGGGACGCGGCCCAGCTGGTCGCGGCGCAGCTTCCCGCCGCGGCCAAGCGGGCCCGGGCGCACTTCATCATCGACAACGACGGAAGCCGCGAAATGCTGCGCGACCGCGCGTGGCAGGTCTGGCGAAAGCTCGTCTCGCGGGCCCGCACGCTCGCTTGACCCGGTCCCTCCGCCGGGGTATCCTCAACGCGGTCTTCCCCCCGAGGATTTCCTGGTGGCCAACGTTCCGGATGATCTCCGCTACACCGCCGATCACGAATACGTCAAGACCACTCCGGAGCCCGGCGTTTTCCTCATCGGGGTGACCGACTACGCCCAGGGGGAGCTCGGGGATGTGGTCTATCTGAATCTGCCCAAGACCGGCGATCACTTCGACGCCCACCAGGTCTTCGGAACCATCGAGGCGGTCAAGGCGGTATCGGATCTGTATTGTCCCATCGCGGGAACGGTGGTGGCGGTCAACGCCGGGCTCGACGCCGATCCGGCCGCGGTGAATCGCGCCCCGTACGACGATGGATGGATGATCCGGCTCAAGGCCGACGATCCGGCTTCGCTGGAGGGACTGCTGACCGCGGCAGCCTACCGGACCCAGATCGGCGCCTGAAGAGGGTCGCCGCCGTGCCTTTCGTGGTCGATGCCCCGGGCGACGGTTGCCGGGGCATCGCCGCTTCCGACCAATTCATTCGCTGGAGCCATCGCCCCGCATGACTGCCGCCTCTGCCAGCTCCTCATTCGGTCCCTTCGTCGCCCGTCACCTCGGCCCCCGGGAATCGGATATCGCCGAGATGCTGCGGGTGCTGGGCTACCGGAGTCTCGACGCCCTGATCGATGCGGTGGTGCCCGCCGGGATCCGGCTCAGGCAGCCGCTCGGCCTTCCGGCCGCGCGCACCGAGCAGGAATCGCTCGCCGCGCTCCGGGCGATGGCGGACCGGAACCAGGTCTTCCGTTCCTGCCTCGGGCTGGGCTACCACGACTGCCACGTCCCCGGCGTCATTCAGCGCAACGTGCTGGAGAATCCCGGCTGGTACACCGCCTACACGCCCTATCAGCCGGAGATCGCCCAGGGACGGCTGGAGGCATTGCTCAACTTCCAGACCATGGTCTCGGACCTCACCGGGCTCGAGATCGCCAACGCCTCCCTGCTCGACGAAGGCACCGCCGCCGCCGAAGCCATGGCGCTGTCCCTCGGTGCCGCGCCCCAACACGACGATCCGGTCTACGTGGTGGACCGCCGCTGCCACCCCCAGACCATCGCGGTGGTCACCACCCGGGCCGAGGCACGGGGCGTGAAGGTGGTGGTCACCGATACCGCGGCCCACGACTACGGCCCCGGAGTGGCCGGGTGCCTCATCCAGTATCCGGATACCTTCGGCGCCATTGCCGATCACCGCCAGGTGGTGGACCGGGTGCACGCGGTGAAGGGTCTGGTCACGGTGGCCACCGATCTGCTCGCGCTCGCGCTGCTGGTGCCCCCGGGAGAGTGGGGCGCCGACATCGCGGTCGGGAACTCCCAGCGCTTCGGCGTTCCGCTCGGGTTCGGCGGACCGCATGCGGCGTTCCTCGCCACCAGGGACGCCCACAAGCGGCTGATTCCGGGGCGGCTCATCGGAGTCTCGAAGGACCGCGAAGGTCACCTGGCGCTGCGGATGGCGCTGCAGACCCGGGAACAGCACATCCGCCGGGAAAAGGCCACCAGCAATGTGTGCACCGCCCAGGTGCTCCTGGCGGTCATGGCCAGCATGTACGCGGTGTATCACGGCCCCGAGGGCATTCGCGCCATCGCAGCACAGGTGCACCAGCGGACCCGCCGGCTCGCGGCCGCCCTCAAGGCCGGCGGCTTCCGGCTCGCGAGCGAAGCGTTCTTCGATACCCTGGTAGTGGAGACCGACGCCGCGAAGGCCGCCGGGATTCACGAGGCAGCCCGGACCCGCCGCATCAACCTGCGCGCGGTGTCGCCTACCCAGATCGGCGTGGCGCTGGATGAGACGGTGAGCGAGCACGACCTGGCTGACCTGCTGGGCGCCTTCAGCCTTCAGCCTTCAGCCGTCAGCAACCAACCCCCAGCTCCCAGCATCCCAACCGCCCTCAAGCGAACCTCGCCTTTCCTGACCCATCCCGTCTTCAACAGCTACCGCTCCGAGACCGAGATGCTGCGCTACATCCGCCGGCTCGAGGCGCGGGATCTCTCGCTCACCGCGGCGATGATTCCACTGGGCTCCTGCACCATGAAACTCAACGCCACCGCCGAGATGGTGCCGGTGTCCTGGCCCGGCTTCGGGGGGATTCACCCCTTCGCGCCCCGGGAGCAGACCGAAGGATATCGCCGGCTCTTCGATGATCTCGAAGCCTGGCTGGCCGAGATCACCGGCTTCTCCCGGGTATCGCTCCAGCCCAATGCCGGCTCCCAGGGGGAGTTTGCCGGGTTGCTGGTGATCCGGTCCTATCACCGGGCCCGGGGTGAAGCGCATCGCACGGTGTGCCTGATCCCCCAGTCGGCCCACGGCACCAACCCCGCCAGCGCGGTGATGGCCGGGATGAAGGTGGTCGTGGTCAAGACCGACCCGAAGGGAAACATCGATCTCGCGGACTTGCGGGCCCAGGCCGAAGCGAACGCGAACAATCTCGCCGCGCTGATGGTCACCTACCCCTCCACCCACGGCGTCTTCGAGGATGGCATCGCGGAGGTGTGCGCCATCGTGCATAAGCACGGCGGGCAGGTCTACATGGACGGCGCCAACATGAACGCCCAGGTGGGGCTGACCCGACCGGGGGATATCGGCGCCGACGTCTGTCACCTGAATCTCCACAAGACTTTCTGCATTCCCCACGGCGGCGGCGGTCCCGGCATGGGTCCGATCGGGGTGGCGGCGCACCTGGCGCCCTACCTCCCCGGCCACCCGCTGGCCGAGAGCCCCGCCACGGCCAGCGGCGCGGTGTCCTCGGGACCCTGGGGGAGCCCCTCGATCCTGCCGATTTCGTGGGCCTACATCGCAATGATGGGACCCGACGGTCTGACCGAGGCCACTCGCTACGCGATTCTCAACGCGAATTACGTCGCCAAGCGGCTGGAGGGCCACTACCAGACGCTCTATTCCGGACACGCGGGGCTGATCGCGCACGAATGCATTCTCGATTGCCGGCCGTTCAAGGGCTCGGCCGGGGTCGAAGTCGAGGACGTGGCCAAGCGGCTGATCGACTACTCGTTCCATCCGCCCACGGTGTCATTCCCGGTGGCCGGCACGCTGATGGTCGAGCCCACCGAGAGCGAATCGAAGGAGGAGCTGGACCGGTTCTGCGACGCGATGATCGCGATCCGGGAGGAGATCCGCGAAGTGGAACAGGGCGTCGCGGCCCGGGGCGACAATCTGCTCTTCCACGCGCCGCACACCCTCCGACTGGTGACCGCCGACGCCTGGACCCGGCCCTATCCGCGGGAGCGTGCCGCCTTTCCCACCCCGGCGACCCGGATACACAAGGTCTGGCCCACGGTGGGGCGGATCGATGGCGCCTACGGGGACCGGAACCTGGTCTGCGTCTGTCCGCCGGTCGAAGAGTACGAAGCCGTAAGCGGTGAGCAGTAAGCGGTGAGCGGGACCCGCGTTTCCCGCTTACCGCTCACCGCTCACCGCTCACCTGCGCGCGGGTGGACCGTCTTCGTCGATGCGGCCCGCCCCGGCTGGGAGAATATGGCGGTTGATGTCGCGCTGCTCGATCGCACCCTCGCAACCGGGGAGGCCTTTCTCCGCTGTTACCAGTGGGAACCCCACTGCCTCTCCTTCGGGCGGCATGAGCCGGCGCTCCGCCGCTACGACGCCGCCCGGATTCGGGCGCTGGGATTGCCCTGTGTCCGGCGGCCCACCGGGGGGCGCGCGGTCTGGCACGCCCGCGAGCTGACCTATGCCGTCACCGCGCCGCTTTCCGCCTTTGGAGGCATGCGCGAGGCTTACGCCGCCATCCATGCCCTCCTGGCGACTGCCCTCGGCGCCATGGGAGTGCAATCCCTCCTCGCTCCTCGCTCCTCGCTCATGCCTGGTATCGGCTCCGGCCCCTGTTTTGCAACGCCGGTCGGCGGCGAGGTGCTGGTCAAGGGAAGAAAAGTGGTCGGGAGCGCCCAGCTTCGATCCGGTGACGCGTTCCTCCAGCATGGTTCCCTTCTCCTTGCCGATGACCAGGGGCTGGTCGGGGAGCTGGCTGGTTTGACTCCTGCCACTCACCCCGGCAGGTCTCCGGCGAGCCCGCTGGGCCGCGAGGCGGGCTTCGAGGAGGCTGCCGGGGCGGTGCTGGCCACCGCGGAGTCCCTGCTCAAGGGTGCGGTGCGGGAGGAGGGGTTGCCGGCCGGCATCGCCGCCCTGGCCGTCCCGCATGCCGCCCGGTTTCGCTCCGATGCCTGGACCTGGCAGCGGTAACCGGGGGATTACTTTTCGAGAGAATCCCCGCCAAACACATGTGTCCGGGAGGTGCTGGTGCGCATCCGCCGCCTGCTGATCCCCGCTCTCCTCTGCTCGGCGGCTTCGGCCGCGGCGCAGCAGCGCGGAAACGACCACGGCTCGGTCGTGATCATCATGGGGCAGGAGCCTTCCACCCCGATTCCCACCCTGCTCAACGGCTCGGCGAACATCGCTGTCTCCGATCTCCTGTTTCTCCGCCTGGCCCGGCCCGGGCCCGGCCTCACCACCACCGACGAGCGCTCCTTCGAGCCCCAGCTGGCCCGGAGCTGGAGCCGCCGGGATTCGCTGACCCTGGTATTCGAGCTCGACCCCCGGGCGCGATGGCACGACGGCGCGGCGGTCACCGCGCGGGACGTGGTCTCCAGCTTCGCGCGGGTGCGTGACTCGACCATCGATCCGCAGCGCGCGTTGCTGCTCCGCTATCTGGCCACGGTCACCGCGGAGACCGAGCACCGGGTGGTGATGAAGTTCCGCCGAGCCTATCCCGGTCAGTTCTACGACGCCTCCTACCATGTTCAGCCGCTTCCCGCCCACCTGGTGGAACAGATTCCCCGCGGGCCGGCGTTCGCCACCTCCGAGTTCGTGAAGAACCCGGTCGGCAACGGTCCCTACCGCTGGGTGCGCCGGGATCCGGGCCGCCAGCTCGAGCTCCAGGCCAATCCCGGATTTTTTCTCGGCGCGCCGAAGCTGGACCGGGTCGTGTTCCTCACCGCCCGGGACCCCGAAGCCCAGATGAACCTCCTGCTGGACGGGACCGCCGATCTCTTCGAAGCGGTGCCGCCGGTGTCGGGGCCGGTGCGCCTGGCCCGGAGCCCCTCCACCCGGCTGCTCACGGTGCCGTCGCTCAGCGTGCTCTATCTGCTGATCAATCAGCGCGCCCCGGGGGATCGGCAGCGTCCCCACCCGATCCTGGGCGACGTCGAGGTACGCCGGGCCCTGGCGATGGGACTCGACCGGCTCAACCTGGCCCGGAGCACCTACGGACGGTTCGCCCTCCCCGCCGAGGCCCCGGCGGCGCAGGCCCACTGGACCCGGAGGCTGGTGCCTGGCGGACCGGGCTACCAGCCGGCCGCGGCCCGGGCGCTGCTGGCCCGGCAGGGCTGGGTGGATCGGGATGGCGACGGAGTGCTGGAAAAGAATGGCGTTCCGCTGGTGCTTCGCCTCAGCATCCCGGCAACCAGCGCAACCCGCGCCATCATGGCGCCCCAGGTGCAGGAACAGCTCCGCCGGATCGGGGTCCGGGTCGAGATCGTCCGGCTCGACTTCCCGGTGTTCATCGAGCGGCGCAGCAAGGGCGAGTTCGACCTCGACCTCTCGGTCGCCAACATGGATCCCAGTCCTTCGGGGATCGTGCAGAGCTGGTCCTGCGCCGGGCGGGCGGGCAGCAACGTGGCGTGGTACTGCAATGCCGCGCTCGACAGCCTGCTCGACCGCACCATCTACACCAGGGACGGCAGCGAGAAGAGCTGGCGCGCGGCCTACGCGATGCTCCAGGCCGACGTGCCGGCGGTGTTCCTGGCCTCTCCGGCCAATTCCATCGCGGTGCACGCCCGGTATCGCCACGTCAGCTTCCGGCCCGAGTCGCTCTACGGCGACTTGTGGCGCTGGTCGGTGGATCCGGCGCGGCGCATCGCCCGCGACGGAGCCGGCGCGCCCTCCCGGTGATTCGCTGGATTCTCGGGCGTCTGCTCCAGGCGGCGGCCACCCTGGTGGTCGTGATCCTGCTGCTCTTCGTCCTGATGCGTCTGGCGCCGGGCGACCCGCTGTCGCGCCTGGTGGGCGATCGCGATCTCGCGCCCGGTGAACTCGAGCTGCTCCGGGCGCGCTACGGCGTGGACCAGCCGGTGCTCGCCCAGCTCCGGAGCTTTGTGGCCGGTGCGGTACGCGGCGACCTGGGGGTTTCGATCGAGCACCACCCCGACCGGGTCACTTCGCTGCTCGCGTCCCGGCTTCCCGCCACGCTCCTCCTGGGCGGGGTGGTGCTGCTGCTCAACTTTACGCTCGGAATCTGGCTCGGGGTGGGGCAGGCGGTGCGCCGAGGCTCGCGGTTCGACCGGTGGACCGGCCGGCTGGCCCTCACCGCCTACGCGATGCCGGGCTTCTGGCTCGGCCTGGTGCTGGTCGCGTTCGTGAGTCTCCGCTGGCAGCTCCTCCCCGCGGCGCAGATGACCGATCCGATGCTGCCTCCCGACGCCGATTGGGGAACCCGGCTGGTGGACCTGCTGCGTCACCTCGCCCTGCCGGCGCTCACCCTCTCGCTCACCAGCATCGCGCTCACCATGCGGCACCAGCGAGCCGCGATGCTGGCGGTCTTCCGGCTCGACTACGTCACCGCGGCGCGCGCCCGCGGACTCCCCGAGCAACAGGTCCGCTGGGGCCACGCCTGGCGCAATACCCTGGTCCCCATGCTCACCCTGCTCGGCCTCTGGCTGCCGATCCTGGTCTCCGGCTCGGTGTTCGTCGAGTCGGTGTTCAACTGGCCCGGCCTCGGCTCGCTGGCAGCCCAGGCGATCGCATCCCGGGACTATCCCGTGCTGCTGGGCACCGCGATGCTGGTGTCGGGCGCGGTGGTGCTGGCCGGGGTGCTGGCCGACCTGGGATACGCGCTGGTGGATCCCCGGGTGCGTCCCTCGTGATCGGATCGCTCCGCGATCTCCTCCGCCGCGCCTGGCGCCATCCGTCGGGGCGATGGGGAGCTCTCGCGCTCATGGTGCTCGTTCTGCTGGCGGCCCTGGCGCCGTTCGTCCTGCCCGATCCCGCCGCCATCCCCGACGCGGTGGCGGGCGCCACCCCGCCCTCGGCGAGCCATCCGATGGGCACCGACCAGCTCAATCGCGACCTGCTCTCCCGGGTAGTGAACGGGGGCAGGATCTCGCTGTCGGTGGCCGCCCTTGCCGTGCTACTTTCACTCACCCTGGGCACCCTGGTCGGCCTGGTCGCGGGATACGCCGGGGGCTGGGTGGACGCGATCCTGATGCGCGGAGTGGACGCCGCGCTGGCCATTCCCCGGCTGTTCGTGCTGCTCCTCCTGCTGGTGGTCTGGGAGCGTATTCCCCTGGGCGCGCTCATCGTGGTACTGGGCACGACCGGCTGGTTCGCCACCAGCCGGCTGGTGCGGGGCGAAGTGCTGCGGCTCCGCCACGAGCCGTTCGTGCTGGCCTCCGAGGCGCTGGGCGCCCCGGGCTGGCGCACCATGACCCGCCATCTCCTTCCCAATGCGGCCGGCCCGCTCCTGGTTGCCGCAACCCTCGGGGTGGGCGACGTGATTCTCCTCGAAGCCGGCCTCTCCTTCCTCGGCCTCGGCGTCCAGCCGCCCACTCCGTCCTGGGGCGGAATGGTGCTGGAAGCGCGGCCGCTGATCGTGACCGCACCGTGGGTGGCGCTCTTCCCGGGCGCCGCGATCGTCGCCACCGTGCTGGCGGTGAATCTGCTGGGCGACGCGCTCCAGGCGGCGCTCGATCCCCGGAGCGCATGAGCGAGCTGCTCGAGGTCCAGGATCTCAGGATCCGGTTCCCCGCCCCGGGCGGGGGCATCTCGGTGCCGGTGGACGGGGTGTCGCTCCGGCTCGCCCGGGGTGAGACCCTTGCCCTGGTGGGCGAATCGGGCAGCGGCAAGAGCCTCACCGCGCTCGCTCTACTCCGGCTGGTGCCGCCTCCCGGATGGATCGATCCCACGAGCCGGATCGTGCTCGAGGGCCTCAATCTGCTCGAGCTCCAGGGCGAGGCGCTCCGCGCAGTGCGGGGCGGCCGGATCGGGCTGGTCTTCCAGGATGCGATGACCAGTCTCAACCCGGTCATCTCGATCGGCGAGCAGGTCCGCGAGACGGTGGTGGCCCATCGGAGCCTCCGGGGCAAGGAGGCCCGGGAGCGGGCCGTGGCGCTGCTCGATGAAGTGGGAATTCCCGGGGCCCGGGGCCGTTACCGCTCCTTCCCCCACGAGCTCTCGGGAGGACTGCGGCAGCGGGCGCTGATCGCGATCGCGCTCGCGGGTGAGCCCGACGTGCTGATCGCGGACGAGCCCACCACCGCGCTCGACGTCACGGTGCAGGCCCAGATCCTCGAGCTGCTCGACGCGCTGCGCACCTCGCGCGGCATGGCGGTGCTGCTGATCAGCCACGACCTGGGCCTGGTGGCGGGCCGCGCCGACCGGGTGGCGGTGATGTACGCCGGCCAGATCGTCGAGGAGGCCTCGACCTCGAGGCTGTTCCGCTCGCCCTCCCATCCCTACACCCGAGCCCTCTTCGGCTCGATCCCCAGACTGGAGAGCGCGGTAGACCGGCTGGTGCCGATCCCCGGCGCGGTGCCGCTTCCCGACGCCTGGCCCCCGGCCTGTCGCTTTCATCCCCGCTGCCCCGAGGTGCTGGCGCGCTGCTCGGTCGAAACCCCGCCGGTGGTTCCCCTGGCGCCGGGGGAATCCTCCCGTTGCTGGCTCCTGGTCAAAGGCGCCCGGTGACCGCGCTGCTCGAGGTCCGCGATCTGGTGAAGCGCTTCGACGGCGGCGGCCTGCTTCGGGGCGGCCGGGGCACCATCCACGCGGTCAACGGGGTGAGCTTCGACCTGGCCCCGGGGGAAACCCTCGGCGTGGTGGGAGAATCCGGCTCGGGGAAATCCACCGTGGGACGAGCCGTCCTCCGGCTCACCGAGAAAACCTCCGGCGAGGTGCGGTTCGACGGGGTGGATGTGTACCAGCTCCCGGGCCGGGAGCTCCGCACCCTCCGGCGGCGGATGCAGATCGTCTTCCAGGATCCCTACAGCTCGCTCGATCCCCGGGTGAAGGCGGGGGGCGCGGTGGCCGAAGGGCTCCAGATCCATCGCCTCCTGCCCCGGGCCGAAATTCCGGGACGGGTCGCCGAGCTGCTCCAGGAAGTCGGACTGGATCCCTCGTTTGCGGAGAAGTTCCCCCATGAATGCAGCGGGGGACAGCGGCAGCGGATCGGGATCGCGCGGGCGCTCGCGGTGGACCCGGCCTTCCTGGTCTGCGACGAGCCGGTCTCCGCGCTCGACGTGTCGGTGCAGGCTCAGGTGCTCAATCTGCTGGCCGACCTCCAGCGCCGCCGGGGCATCGCCTTCCTGTTCATCGCCCACGACCTGGCGGTGGTCCGCCAGCTGGCCCACCGGATCGCGGTAATGTACTTCGGCAGAATCGTCGAGCTGGCGCCGACCGACCCGCTGATCCGCTCGCCCCGGCATCCATACACCCAGGCGCTGCTCTCCGCGGTCCCGGAGCCCGACCCGGGCCGCCAGCGAAGCCGAATCGTGCTGCGGGGCGATCCGCCCAGGCCGACCCAGCTGCCCCCGGGATGCCCGTTCGCCTCCCGCTGCTTCCACCCGATGAAGGACGCCCGCTGCGTGAGCGAGCGGCCGCTGCTCCGGGTGGTGGGGGAGAGCGAAGTTGCCTGCCATTACGCGGAGCACAACAGCCTTCAGCCTTCAGCCATCAGCCATCAGTCCCCAACTCCCAACTCCTAACCCCCAACCCCATGCACCTCTGGCTGATCGACGCCTTCACCGACACCGCCTTCGCCGGCAATCCCGCCGCGGTCTGCCTGCTGGACGAGGCAAAACCCGACGAGTGGCTGCAAGCGGTGGCCCTGGAGATGAACCAGGCGGAGACCGCCTTCCTGCTCAAGCAGGAAGATGGCTACGGCTTGCGCTGGTTCACGCCCACCGTTGAGGTGGACCTCTGCGGACACGCTACCCTGGCCAGCGCTCACTATCTCTGGGGCGCGAAGAAGCTCAAGTCCAAGGAGACGGCGCGGTTTCACACCCGGAGTGGCCTGCTGACGGCCCGGAAGAAGGGCGATTGGATCCTGACCGATTTCCCGGCGACGCCCGCCGAGCCCTGCGAGCCGCCACCCTACCTGCTGGCCGCGTTCAAGGCCCTCGACGCCCCGGTGTTCCGGAGCCGGTTTGATTACATGATCGTCCTGGACAAGCCGGGCGCGGCACGCAATCCGTCGGTCGATCACCGGCTGCTCCGGGAGATCGAGACCCGGGGCGTCATCATCACCTCCCCGTCGGACACCGAAGGGGTGGATTTTGTTTCCCGCTTT
>DATFGC010000256.1:0-2228 GCA_035249765.1 Gemmatimonadales bacterium
TGCTGGTGGGCGCCGGTCTGCTGACCCGGAGCTTTGCCCGGCTGAACGCGCTGGACACCGGGTTCGAGCCGAAGAACGTGCTGACCCTGCGCTATTCGGCGGCCGACGGCGATCTGGCCCAGCGCGACGCCCCCGGCTTCCGGGAGGCGGTGGTGACCCGGATCTCGGCGATTCCCGGGGTCGAGTCGGCCTCGGTCGGCCTCTGCGCTCCGCTCACCAGCCGTTGCGGCATCAGCGTCGTGAACCGGGTGGACGGACAGGAGTTCAAGATCGGCTCCGGCTCGGTGCGGATCGGTCTCCATCCCGCCACCCCAGATCACTTCCGCACCCTGGGAATCCAGCTGTTGAGCGGGAGGGTCTTCACTCCGCAGGACCGGCTCGGCGCCCCCCGCGTGGTGGTTCTCAACGAGACCGCCGCCAGGCGTCTCTGGCCCGGAGTGGATCCGATAGGGCGCCGGATGGCGGCGGCCAGCGGCTTCTTTGGCGGAGGGGATTCCCTCGCCACGGTGGTGGGGGTGGTGAAGGACGTGCGCTATGGCGCGATGGATTCCGAAGCGATGTCCGACGTGTACTATCCGGCCTATCAGACCGGATTCGGCGGCTTCGGCACCATCTTCGTCCGCACCCGGGGAGAGCCGCTCGCCGCCCGCACCGGGGTGGAGCGGGCCATCCACGAGCTGGATCCCGCGCTCCCGCTCTACAACGTGATGACCATGCAGGAACGGGCCGGCGCCGCGCTGGCCCGGCAGCGCTTTGCCACCACCCTGCTGGGCAGCTTCGCCGGGATGGCCCTGGTGCTGGCCGCCCTGGGACTCTACGGGGTGATGGCCTTCTCGGTGGCCCAGCGCACCCGGGAGATCGGACTCCGGATGGCGCTGGGCGCCGACGCGCCCCGCGTCTTACGGGGCGTGCTGGGGCAGGGACTTGCTCTCGCGGGCCTCGGGATCGTGCTCGGACTGGGCGGGGCGCTGGCGCTGCAGCGGGTTATGTCCGGAATGCTCTATGGAATCGAGCCCACCGATCCGGTCACCCTCGCCGGGGTGTCCCTGCTGATGGCCGCGGCCGCGGTGGTGGCGGCGCTGCTGCCGGCCCGCCGGGCCACCCGGGTAGATCCGGTGGTTGCGTTGAGATCCGATTAGGGGTGAGAGCTCAGTGGTCAGGGGTCAGGGGTCGCTGGTGGCTGAAGGCTGATGGCTGAAGGCTCTACCAGGGTCGAGGAGGCGGCCGGACGGGCTTGAGCTCCAGATCCTGGAAGTCGAAGCTGAAGTCGGTTTCATCCGAGACCGGGACCATCCGGGCCCGCTCGATGCTGCCGTCGGGGTTGAGCGCGAAGGTGACGAACGCATCGGCCCGGAGCTCCCGGTCCCGCCACCGCGCCACGAAGGTGTCGTGCTGCCAGTGGCTCAGGTCTCCAACCAGGCCGGGCGTCTTCGAGAACCGGATCACCAATCCTTGTCCCTCCGGCGCGATGGCGATGTCCCCGTACCAGTCGTCCCGGTAGGTCCCCGCGTACTTCGCCAGCGCGAGCGACGGTCCCGAGGCCGAATCGCGGGTGGCGGCGCGCCGGCTTGCCGCCGAGGCGAGCCGGGTCCGCTCCGCCGCCTCGGCCCGGAGCGCGATCCCCAGGTAGTCGGGCGAGGTCGCGCCCAGGAAGTGATCCAGGATCCGGTTGGTCAGCACGTTGAAGGCGTTGCCGGACTCCTGGTTGGTGAGCACCACCACGCCGAGGCGGAGCTCCGGCAGCATGGTGACCCGGGAGAGATAGCCGGGGAGCCCGCCGGTGTGGCTGAGCATTTTCTTCCCGCGGAAATCCCGGATGCCGAGGCCGAGTCCGTAGCCGTTGAAGTTGGAGCGAAGCTCGCGCAGCTCGGGAGCGGGCTCTCCGATCGGAATCGGGGTCACGATGGTCCAGAGCTCCCGGGTGGTCCGGGTGGAGAAGAGCCGGGAACCGTCGGCGGTGCGGCCCGAATCGAGCTGCACCATCACCCATTTGGCCATGTCCTCGGCGCCCGACATGATGCCGCCCGCCGGGTTGGTGTTGTCGCTCAGGAAGGGGGCGATGGTGCGGACGGTGCCGTCAATGCGCGCATGGGTGCCTGCTATGTTGCCGGGGCCGCCGGCCGCGGAATGGCGCACCTCGCTCGCGGTCATCCCGACTTTCGCCAGGATGCGGGTCGTGACGAAGTCTTCCCAGCTCTTCCCGCTCACCGCCTCGATCACCTCGCCCG
>DATFGC010000257.1:0-4360 GCA_035249765.1 Gemmatimonadales bacterium
GCGGTAACAACTTTGCGTCGTTGCGTCGTTGCGTCGTTGCGTCGTTGCGTCGTTGCGTCTTTGCGTCGTTGCGTCGTTGCGCCCTCTAAACGCTGACGGCTGAAGGCTGATAGCTTTCCAAGCATGCACCTCTACGTCCACGTCCCCTTTTGCGCCCGCCGCTGCAGCTACTGCGATTTCGCAATCGCGGTGCGGCGGGAGGTGCCCTCGGCCAGCTTCGCCGGGCTGATTGCGCGAGAGTGGGCTCAGTGGCAGAGTCACCCCGCCTGGAATGACGCGCCGGCGCTCGACACCATCTACTTCGGCGGCGGCACCCCATCCCGGCTGGACCCCGCGGCCATCGGGTCCATGCTGACCCGCTTTTCCAGCGACCGCATGCTCGCGGCCGGCGCCGAAGTCACCCTGGAGGCCAACCCCGACGACGTCACCGCCGAGCGTGCGGCCGCATGGCGGGCCGGGGGGGTCAACCGGATATCGCTGGGAGCCCAATCGTTCGATCCGGGGGTGCTCCAGTGGATGCACCGGACCCATGACCGGGAGCAGATTACCCTGGCGGTGCGGACCCTCCGTTCGGCGGGCTTCGAGGACATCTCACTCGACCTGATCTACGCCGTCCCCCGCGCCCTGGAGCGCGACTGGGCCGCCGATCTGGACCGGGCGCTGGCGCTTTCACCGACCCACCTCTCGTTCTACGGGCTTACGGTCGAGCCGGTCACCCCGCTCGGTAAATGGACCGCGCGGGGGGAGGCCGTGGCCCTGGACGACGAGCGCGCCGCAGCCGAATTCCTGATGGCCAACGCGCGGCTGGTGTCGGCGGGATTCGAGCACTACGAGGTCTCCAGTGCGGCGCTGCCCGGGCACCGGGCCCGGCACAACTCGGCCTACTGGCGCCGGGCGCCCTTCATCGGGCTGGGCCCCTCGGCTCACAGCGGGTTCGCGGAAGCGCGGCGCTGGAACGTGCGCAACTGGGAGGAGTATCGCCGGCGCGCCGAGGCGGGGCTGTGCGTCGTGGCGGAAGAGGAAGTACTCGATCGCGAGCAAATCGGTCTCGAAGATCTCTACCTCGGGCTCAGAACTTCCGATGGGCTGGCCGCCAACCGGGCGCCTGGTGCTGTGCTCCGCCGCTGGACCGAAGCGGGCTGGGCCCGCCTGGCCGATACGCGGCTGGTGCTGACCCCCGAAGGATGGCTCAGACTCGACGCGCTGGTGGCCAGCCTAAGTCGTTGCTAGATTTCCCCTTATGCAGAGTGTCGAAGGCCTCACCGAGCGGCAGTTCAAGGTGCTCGAGGCCGTCATTCAAATTTTCGTCGAGACCGCCCAGCCCGCCGGAAGCCAGGCGGTAGCGAAGCGCTCGCGCCTGGGGATCTCGCCGGCGTCGGTGCGGAGCACGATGGGAGAGCTGGAAACCCGGGGCTTCCTCTTTCACGCCCACACCTCGGGCGGGAGAATTCCCACCGACCGGGGATACCGCCTGTATGTGAACCGGCTGATGCGTCCCGCCCCGGTGCCGCTCCACGCCCGGGAACAGCTCGAGAGCGAAATCCTTCCCGGATCCCGCAACCCGATCGATGAGATCCTGCGCCGCGCCGCCCAGGTGCTGGGGGTACTGACCCAGGAGCTGGGCGTCGCCATCGCCCCCACCCTCGACGAGCTGGTGCTGGAGCGGCTCGAGCTGGTCCGGGTGAGCAGCGAGCGGCTGCTGGCGGTGCTCACCCTGCAGAGCGGCCTGGTGCGCACGATTTTCGTCGAAGTCCCGGCGGCGGTCGCGCCCGAAATGGTGGAGCACGTCTCCCGGGTGCTCAACGAGCGGCTGGGCGGTCTCGCGCTCCGGGAAATCCGCGGCAGCATGGCCGAGCGGCTGTGGGACGCCGACAGCGCGCGGGGGGGCGAGCTGCTCAACATCTTCGTCGCCCAGGGCGAAGAGCTCTTCGACTTTTCGGCGGGCGAACGCAGCCTGGTGCTGGGCAGCGCGCAGCCGCTGGCCGATCAGCCGGAATTCGCCTCCAACGGCCGGATGCGGCACCTGCTCGATCTGACCGAGCGCCGGGACGTGCTGCGCCAGGCGTTCCTGGATCATCACCGCCGGGGGCTCACCATCACCATCGGCAGCGAGAACAGCGATCCCCGGCTCACCGAATTCACCCTGGTGACCTCGGCGTACCGGAGCGGGAGCCTGAGCGGCGTGATCGGCGTCCTGGGCCCCACCCGGATGCCGTACGACAAGATCATCGGACTGGTGGAGCACACCAGTCGCATGGTGGAAGGACTGATGGAGTGAGCGATTTTTACAAGCTGCTGGGTGTGTCCCGCAACGCGTCCTCCGACGAGATCAAGCGCGCCTACCGCAAGCTGGCGATGGAGTACCACCCCGATCGGAACGGCGCGCCCGACGCGGAAGCCCGCTTCAAGCAGATCGCCGAGGCCTACGAAGTCCTCTGCGACGACGACAAGCGCGCCGCCTACGACCGCTACGGCGAAGCCGGGCTGCGGGGCGGCGCGGGCGGATTCCATCACGTGGACCTGGCCGAGGCGCTCAGCATCTTCATGCGCGACTTCGGCGGCGGCGGCGGATTCGAATCGCTGTTCGGGGGCGGGGGCCGGAGCCAGGCCGAGTCGCGCCGGGGCCAGGACATCCGGGTGTCGGTCAAGCTGCAGCTTCAGGAAGTGGCCACCGGCGCCAGGCGCACCGTCAAGCTCAAGACCATGCTGCGCTGCGACACCTGCGCCGGCACCGGGGCGAAGAGCGGTACCCGCCCGTCCACCTGCAGCACCTGCGCCGGCAGCGGCGAGGTGCGCCGGGCCACCCGCAGCATGTTCGGGCAGTTCGTTTCGGTGTCGCCCTGTCCCACGTGCGGGGGCGAAGGCAGCATCATCGCCGATCCCTGCGAGGTCTGCCGGGGAGACGGCCGGGTCCGGGGAGAGCGATCGGTTCCGGTGGACATTCCCGCCGGGGTCTCCAGCAACAACTACATCACCCTCCGGGGCCAGGGCGCGGCCGGTCCCCGCAACGGTCCCGCCGGCGACCTGCTGATCACGATCGATGTGAAGGAAGACGAGCGCTTTGAGCGCCACGGTGACGATCTCAGCATCGATCTCCCGCTGTCGTTCAGCCAGGCGGCGCTGGGCACCGGGGTGACGGTCCCCACGCCCTATGGCGACGAGCGTCTGGCCGTGCCCGCAGGGGTGCAGTCGGGCACCGTGCTTCGCATCAAGGGGAAGGGACTGCCCCGCCTCGGTCAGAACGGCGCCGGCGATCTCAACGTGCGGGTGCATGTGTGGACCCCCCAGAACCTCACCGCCGAGCAGCGCAGGCTGCTGGAAGACTTCTCCCGGATCGAAGGCTCGCCGCCCAAGCAGAGCAGCAGCTTCTGGTCCCGGCTCAAGGAAGCGCTGGGGGCATGAGCTGGTGCGCGGTGGACGTCCGGAGTCCACCAGACTCGCGGGACGCCGTCGCGAGCTGGCTGGTCGGGCGTACCGGGCAGGCGGTGGAAGAGCGGAACGACGGCATCCTGGTGGGGTTCTCGGAAACCGAAGGGTCGGCGGAGCAGCTGCTGGGCGAGCTGCACGCGCGCTTCGGCGCAGGGGTGGAGGGCCGGGCCCGGACGCTCCCGGTCGTGGACTGGAGCGCGCGGTGGCGGGACGGCCTGGGCCCCCGCGCCATCGGCCGGCTGACCGTGACCCCGAGCTGGCTCGCGTCCGCCGCCCCAGCGGAGACCCGCGTCATCATCGATCCCGAGAGCGCCTTCGGCACCGGCGAGCACGGCTCGACCCGGAGCGCGCTGGCGCTGCTGGAGCGGCATCTGCAACCAGGCGACCGGGTGCTCGACCTGGGCAGCGGCAGCGGGATCCTCACCATCGCGGCGGCCAAGCTTGGCGCGGCGCGGGCCACCGGGGTCGAGCTCGATGAAGAAGCCGATCCGATCGCGGCGGCCAACGCCCGGCGGAACGGGGTGGCGGACCGGGTCTGCTTTATCACCGGCGAAGCCGCGGCGCTGGCCCCGTTGCTCGGGCCCGCCGACATCGTCCTCTCCAACATCCTCCGCTCGGTCAACCTGACGCTGCTGCCGGCGATCCGGTCCTCCCTCCGACCGGGCGGCCTTGCGATCTTCGCGGGGATGGAGGGCGCCGAGCGGGAGCTGTTCCTGCCGGCGCTGGGCGCGGGGTTCGCTCCGGTCGATGAAGCCGTGGACGATGGCTGGTGGGCCGTCGCGGCCCGCGGCCGCTGAAGTGCACTCGGTGCTGGCGGCGCCCGGCGCGCTCCGGGTCGGCGCCATCGTCACCCTGGACGACGAGGAGCGCCATCACCTGCGGGTGCGCCGGGCCGCCGCGGGGGAGCGGGTTAGGGCCCTGGACGGCATGG
>DATFGC010000258.1:0-8481 GCA_035249765.1 Gemmatimonadales bacterium
TGTCCGTTGACCCGTCCCGCCAGGGCCAGCGCCTCGGTCCGCACCGTGCCGGTTTCCGCCTCCTGTGCCCTGAATGTCTCGCGGTCGCCGGCCCGGGCCGCGGACTCGCGCGCGGCGAAGGCGGCCTGGTAGCGGGTCTCCAGCGCCGTGAATTCGACCGGCGCCCGTTCCCGGGCCGCTCGCTCGTGCGCCGGGTTGAACAACATCGGCGGCGCCTGGAACAGGTAGTACACGAAGACCAGCACTCCGATCAGCAGGACCAGCAGCTGGAGCGGGATCTTCCAGTAGGCGCTCATCAGGAGCGACGACCGGGCCTGGTCCACCGAGCGGGCGGTGAGGTAGCGCTGCACCTGGCTCTGGTCGGTTCCAAAGTAGGAGAGCATCAGGAAGGTCCCGCCGATGACGCCCGACCAGAAGGTGTAGGTCTCGTTGAGGTTGAAGGAAAAATCGAAGGCCTGCATCCGCCCGGCGGCGCCGGCCAGGCTCAGCGCCTCGTCGGCGCCCACCGGGAGCTTGATCAGAATCGCGATCACGATCCCGATCAGGGTGCCCACGATGAGCACCATCTGCTTCACGTCGGCCCAGGTCACCGCCTGAACTCCGCCGACCATGGTGTAGATCACCGTGGGAATGCCGATCAGCCCCACCGACCAGAGCATGTTCCAGCCGAACATCGCCGAGAACACCACCGCGGGGGCGGCGATGATGGTGCCGCAGGAAAGCCCCCGCGAGATCAGAAACAGGAAACTGGTGAGCGAGCGGGTCTTGGGATCGAAGCGGCGCTCCAGGTACTCGTAGGCCGTGAAGACCTTGGCCCCGTGGAGGAACGGCACCAGGGTGACCCCGAGGATCACCATGGCGAGGGGAAGGCCGAAGTAGAACTGGATGAAGCGGAGCCCGTCGGTAGCTCCCTGCCCCGTGGTGCCGATCATGGTGACCGCGGAGAGCTGAGTCGCCATGACCGAGAGACCCACCGCCCACCACGGAAGGTTGCGGTTGGCCAGGAAATAGCCTTCGATCTCGTGGGTGCCCTTGGAGCGGCGGATTCCGTCCCAGACCACGTAAACGAGGTAGACGATGACGATCGTCCAGTTCAATGGATGCAAGGCGCGCTACCCGTGGTATCGGGATTGAAGGAACCAGAGCACCAGCAGACTCAGCGCCTGCACGGCGAGGACCCGCCAAAGGGTGCGGCGGAAGCGGTCGGTCATGGCGTTGTGGAGGTGGTCCGGACCGCGCGGCCGGGATAGACCCCTTTCACCAGCTGGCCGTCCCGCACCACGAAGGTGCCGTTCACCATCACGTGAGGAATCCCCGCCGAGGTCAGGGTCGGCTGCTCGAAGGTGGCCCGGTCGATCACCGTGGCCGGATCGAACACGGTGAGGTCGGCGTCGGCACCGATCGCGATGCGCCCCTTGTTCTTCATGGCCGGCACGTGGCCCTCGAGCCGGCGGGCCGGGAGAATGGTCATCTTGGCCAGCGCGTCCATGAGCGGCAGCACTTTTCGATCGCGGGAATAATGCCCCAGGGTTCGGGCGAAGGTCCCGGCGCCGCGGGGATGCCCGGTCCCGTTGACGAAGGGAACCCCGTCGCTCGCGATCATCACGCCGGGGTGCGCCACGGCGCGGCTCACGTCCTCTTCTTTCATCATGTAGATGATCACCCAGCCGCCCTGTTTCCGATACCGGTCGAAGCTCGCTTTGGTGAGCCGCTCCCCCGTCAGTGCCCACGCCACGTCGCCGTAGCCGATCTTGAAGTTCTCCTGCCACCCCGGATTGAAGATGGCGGACTCGATGGCCGTGGCGGCCGCGGTGTAGGGATAGACCTCGGTGGTGACGTCGTGGCCCGCGGCCCGGGCCGAGTCGATCAGGGCCAGGGTCTCCGCCGTCGCCCCGATTGAGCTGCTGCCGATGTGCACGATGTGCAGCGCCGCCCCCGTGGTGATGGCGGTGCCGATGATCTCGCGGATCGAGGCGATGCCGAAGCCCCTGGTGTGCACGAAGGCCGGCACCCGCCGCTCCGCCGCCACCCGGAACATCCGCTCGATCTCGGCCGGGCTCGCGGCCGGAGTGTAGTTGATCCCGAAGCCGACCCCGAGCGCGCCTTCGTCCAGGCCGCGGCGGAGCGCGGCCGCCAGCGAATCGATCCGGACCGAATCGGTGGGTTGGTTGGCTCCAGCGGGATTCGAGCCCAGAGCCACGACGGCGGGGCGGTTCGTGGCAAAACTCCCTATCGCGGCGCTCGGATGAAACATCGCGAACCGGGCAACAACGTGGCTCACCGTGGCGCCGTAGTTGACCGGCGCCTTCCCTTCCATCGATTGATACCACTGGGCCACCGGATACACCCCGATCTCGAGCTCCAGAGCGGTGGTGACGCCATCCTGGGCCTGGAGCTCCATATCGCTCGTGGTCTGGCCGTGGGCGTGCAGGTCGATGAAGCCCGGGGCGACCACGTGGTTGCTCACATCGACCACCGTGTCTCCCTGGAGCGGATCCGCCGAGATCGCGGCGATCTTCCCGCCGGAGATTCCGAGGTGACGGATCGAATCCAGCCCGGAGGCCGGATCCATGACCCGCCCGTTCGCGAGGACGACGTCGTAGGTCTCCGGAGCGGCGCAGGCCGCCACGGCCACGAGCAGCAGTGCTGAGAGTTTCACTGGGAACGCCCTCCCTCGAATCCGATCAGGTGTGCCGTGTCCGGGTGAGAGCCCGTTCTCGCACGGGGTGCCGTCGCCCAGAGGGTCAGTTTGCGGACCAGCGGCCCGAGCCGGGGATGGTCGAGCAGCGGCTCGAGCTCCCGCGCCACGGTGGTCACGATGGCCGTCGGCCCCGTCATCGCGGCCGCGTTGGCCTCGAGAAGGACGGCGGTCGCCGCTTCGTCGTCGATATCGAGCCCGACCATCATCAGCATCGCGGCGGGACCGACGTACTCGCGCTGCGCGCGTTGCCGCAGCTCCTCCCGCAGCACCAGCGCCTCGGCACGCCGGCCGGCAAGCGCCAGAGCCCGCGCCTGCAGTCCTACCAGCAGGGGGCCGCCCTGGGTCAGCTCCACCGCCCGCGCCAGGCGCGGCACCGCCTCATCATGGCGACCGAGATCGGAGAGCCGGATCCCGGACATCCAGAGGTGGATGTGGGAGTTGGGGTCCATGGCCAGGGCCGTCTCGTGTCCGGCCAGCGCGGCGGTGGAGTCGGCCCCGGGAATGCCCCGGACCGGATACCCCATCACCGAGACCAGCCGGATGAACAACGACAGCGGGTCCAGCGCAATGGCGCGGGCGGAGGCCGCGCTGGCCTCCTCGAGGTTACCCAGCATCCCGTTCAGGAGAGCGAGATAGCCGTGAGCGAGCGGCTCTCGGGGGTCGAGGGCGAGCGCGCGATCGAGGTGCGGTCCGGCTTCGTGCCAGTCGGATCGGAGATACAGCTTGAGCTGGGCCCAGTGCACGTGCACCAGGGCCACGTCCGGCTGGAGCCGCTCGGCCGCCTGCAGCGCCTGTTCCGCCTCGCGGGCCGCCTCGGTCGTCGGGATGAATTGATAGACCCCCAGACCGATGTAGGCTTCGGCCAGGCCGAGGTGGGCACGGGCGACGGCGGGATCGCGAGCCAGGGCTTGACGGAAGTATTCGATTGCCCGGCGCAGCGAGGCCGGGGTACGCTGATAGGCGGCCTCGCGGCCGCGCAGATAGAGCTGATACGCCTCCAGATCGTCGGTGGGTCGGGCCACGAGCTGGCCGTCGGGGTGGGCGAGTCCCAGCCGCACCCGGAGCTGCTCGACGATGCCACGAGCGATCTCGTCCTGAATGGCAAAGATGTCGTCGAGCTCGCGGTCATACCGCTCACTCCATATCTGGGTTCCCTCACTCGTGTTCATCAGCTGGACCGTCACCCGGACCCGGTTCCCGACCCGCCGCACGCTGCCCTGGAGCACGGTCCGGACGCCAAGAGTCCTGCCAACCCTGGCGAGGTCGTCATTCCGGTTCTTGAACGCAAAGCTCGAGGTCCGGGCCGCCACCTTGAGGCCCTTCACGGCCGTGAGAGCCGCGATGACGTCGTCGGTGATTCCGTCGGAGAAGAACTCATTGTCGGGATCGGCGCTCATGTTGGTGAAGGGCAACACCGCCACCGAGGCCTCCGGCTGCCGCGGCACCGCGGCGAGGGTCTCCCCCGACCGGAGGGCTTCGACCACCTGCGCGCCGGTGGCGAGGCGCTCCTCCGGCGCCTTCGCGAGCAGCCGGCCCACCACACTACTCAGCGCCCTGGGCACCGTCGTGCGAACGGTGCTGACATCCGGCGGGGTGTGCACGAATCGGCTCGCAATCAGCGCCTGGACCGTTGGTCCGGCGAAGGCTGCCTCTCCGGTGAGCATCTCGTAGAGCACGCAGCCCAGCGCGAAGAGATCGCTCCGGCCGTCGACCGGATCGCCGCCGGCCTGCTCCGGGCTCATGTAGGCCGGGGTGCCGATGCTGACACCCGTGACCGTCATGGCGCCGGCCTCGCTCGCGGCCGCCGCGAGCGCCTTCCCGATCCCGAAATCCGCGACCACTGCATGGCCTTCGTGGAGCAGGATGTTTTCCGGCTTGATGTCGCGATGGACCACATCCTGGCGGTGGGCGTAATCGAGGGCATCGGCCACTTCGGTCGCGATCCGCACCGCCGACTCGACCGAGAGCCGACCCTCCTCCTGCAGCCGCTCGCGCAGGGTTTGTCCAAGCATCACCGGCATCACGAAGTAGAGAAACCCGCCCGCTTCGCCCGAGTCATAGAGCGGGAGGATATGGGGATGATTGAGGCTGGCGGCGAGCCGGATTTCCCGGAGGAACCGCTGCCGCCCGAGCGACTCGGCCAGCTCGGGATGCAGCACCTTGAGCGCCACGTCGCGGTCGTGCCGCAGGTCCCGGGCGAGGTAGACTGTGGCCATCCCACCCTGACCCAGCTCGCGCTCGATCCGGTAGCGGTCGGACAGGGCCTCGGTGAGCCGGCCCAGGGTCCCCATCGTCATCGGTTCCCGCCGGTGACGGACGGCGTCGTCGCCGGCGGGCGGCGGTGCCTGGTGGCCTGTTCGTAGGCAAAGCCATATCCGAGCAGGGTCGCTTCGGTGAACGGCCGCCCCAGGAACTCGAGTCCCACCGGCAGCGAGTCGCTGGTGAATCCCGCCGGCACGGTGAGCGCCGGAAAACCGATGGTCGGGCTCAGCCCGCGGTTGTCGCCCCGGCCGTAGGCATCCGCGGTCCGCGAGTTGGTGAGCACGTCGTCGGCGATGGGCGTCGGCGGCGCGTCGTAGGTGGCATAAATGATCGCGTCGAGCCGGGCGTCGGCCATGGCCTTGAGCACCTGGGTGCGCAACGCGGCGCCCTGCTGCAGCACGGTCAGGTAGCCGGGATCGGTCATGCGCTTCCCCACCAGATCCATCAGCCCCCGGGCGCGCCAGGGGTTCACCGTTCCCGCCAGCAGGATGTCCTTGAGGGTCTTGACCGGCGCGTTGGGGTGCTGAGCCAGGTAGGCGTCGGTGGCCTGCTCGGTCTCGAAATCGTTTCCCACCCGCCGATCGGCGAGGGTGGGGATCACCAGCGAATCCACCACCTCGGCACCGAGCCTGCGCAGGTCCGCCAGCGCCTGCTCCAGCACGACCCGCACCTTGGCGAACTCCTCGGGGGTGCGTGCCACCGCCGAGTCGCGCCGGGTGCGGATGACACCGAGGCGGACGCCCCGGAGCGCATCCGGCTTGAGCGCGGCGAGGTAGCTGGCGGGGACATGACCCACCGTTTCCGCGGTCACCGGATCATCGGGGTCGTACCCGGCGATCACGTCGAGTACCCGGGCCGCATCGGTGACGCAGCGGGTGATCGGTCCCATGGTGTCCTGGGACGGATTGGCCGGCATCATGCCGAAGCGGCTCACCAGCGGCGTGGTGGGCCGGAGCCCGACCAGACTGCTGACCGCGGCCGGGCCGCGGATCGAGCCGCCGGTGTCTTCACCGATCCCCACCAAGCCGAAATTGGCGGCGACTCCCGAGGCCGATCCGCCCGAGGAGCCGCTCGGGTTGCGGGTGGGGTCGTAGGCGTTGCGGACGATGCCGAAGGCCGATCCCACGAATCGGGAGGCGAATTCTCCCATCGTCGTCTTCGCGAGGATGATGGCACCGGCGCCCTGGAGCCGCCGTACGATCGTGGCATCCCGCTTGGGAACGAAGTCCTTGAAAAGGGCCGAGCCGTAGGTGGTCGGCATGGTGCTGGTCTCGACCTGGTCCTTGAGCAGAACCGGGACGCAATGGAGCGAGCCGCGCGGGCTCTTGCGGCGCCAGACCGCGTCGAGCGAATCGGCCTGCTCGAGGGCCCGCGGATTCACGAACTGGATGGCATTGAGCGCCGGTCCGGTCTTGTCGTAAGCGGCAATGCGGTCGAGGTAGGTCTGGACCAGCGCCCGGCAGGTGAGCCGCCCGGACCCGAAGGCGGCGTGGACCCCGGCGATGGTGGTTTCCATCACCTCGAATTTCTGGGCGGCAAGCCGCACCGGGAACGCCAGCAGCAGTGCGACGAAAGCCGGAGGAACATCTCATTGGGTTCCTCCCATCCGCCGCCGCAGCTCGCGGGCCCAGTTGACCACCATCACCAGCCCGCGGCTCTGATCCACCGGCCGCACCATCAGGAAGCTCCTGCCGTCGGGCGCAACGTCGTAATTGGGATGAAAGACGTCAGAGCCGTAGGGGCCGGAAAACAGGACCCGGCGCCCGCTGACCCGGAGCGACGGGGTCGTCGCGATGCTTGCCTCAACGACCTCGCTGCCGACCCGATAGTAGAGCGTGAGCCCGCGGGGCGCCCAGAGCGGTTCCCCACCGCCACCCGCCGACACCGGGACCCGGCCGCCACCCGGGGTCATCGACCGGATGTAGACCTCCTCCCGCCCCGATTCGTTGGATACGTATGCCAGCCAGCGCGAGTCCGGCGAAGCCCTCGGTTCTTTTTCGTCGTAGGGACCCACCAGCAGCGGCACCGGCGTCGTGTCGCCCACCAGGGGCCGCAGCCAGATATCCCGGGCGTTGGTGGAATGGTCGGTCCGGTAGAGCAATCCCTTGCCGTCGGGAGTGAACACCCCCTCCCGGATGGGATGCTGGTCCACATGCAGCTTGATCGCGGGAGCGCTCCCGTCGGCGGGCTGCCACCAGAATCCCTGGGGCGCGTCCCGGTTGGAGGAGTAGCCTACCCGCAGCCCGTCGGCGCTCCATTCCGGCCGATCGTTGCCGCCCTCGCTGGTCAGGCGCTCCAGGGTGCGAGAGGCCAGGTCGATGGTCCAGATGTCGAGCCCGACCGAGCCGGACACCCCGAAGGCGATTCGGGCGCCGTCGGGTGAGTACCGCGGATGCTGATAGGAGCGCACCGAGTCCACCAGCACGGTGGCAGCGCCGCTGAAATCCACCCGCATCAACTGGCTTGCGGCGCCCCCCTGCTGATAGACCAGCGCGCCGGTCGATGAAAGTGCCGCCCCCACGTCCCAGTTCCGCGCGGTGACGCTGTCGCCCACCTGAATCGGGTTGCCCACGCTGAGCCGCCGGGTGTCGAACGGCACCGCCATCAGGGCGCCGTCGCCGCGCACGTACACCAGCTTGTCGTCGACCATCCCGAGGGCCTTGGCGGCGCTCAAGGCTCGCAACACGGTCGTCTTGCCATCCGCCGTGGTCACGACGCCGAGGGTGAGCTGCAGGCTGCTGCCGCGGGTACTGGTGTAGAAGACCAGCCTGCCGCCGTCCGCCGCGACGGGGGACAGCTGGAACCGCTCGCCGCCGGCGCTGTCCGGCTGCGACAGGGGCCGGGGCGCGCCACCGGAGGCGGACACAACCTGGAGCCCCGCGGCCGCACTGAGGGCGCGATGGGCAAAGACGATCTCCTCGTTGGAGATCCAGGAGATCCCGGCCGTTTCCGCTGCACCGACCTGGGTGACGGTGGTGAGACCGGTGCCGTCGGGTGCGATTCGTTTGATCACCTGATTGCTCTGAAATGCGATCCAGCGCCCATCGGGCGAGAAGGCCGGGTAGTACGCGCCCTCGGTGCCGGGCAGGGGGCGAACCGCCAGCTCATCCAGCCGGCGTACCGCGAGCACCCAGCCTCCTCCCTTGCGGGCGGAATAGACCACCCGGTCTCCCGCGGGGGAAATCGCGAGCGCGGTGACGGCGCTGAGCACGGGAAAGGCGAAGGGCAGGTCGCTGCTGGTCGTGAATTCATAGCGCTGCACCGGGGTCTCGGCCGCCGTGGCGGGCCGGCGGGTCCATCCCCAGGCCGCGACCGCCACGGCGACGAGCGCGACCAGGCCCAGGATCGCGATCGTCCGCCGCGCCCGAACCGCGGCGAAGGACTCGCCCGGCACGAGCACCGCCGGCCCCATGGTGGAGCTCCGTTCCCCGGAGAGCGCGGCGGCATAGTCGGCGGCGCTGGCAAAACGGTCGGCCGGAAGCTTGGCGAGCGCGGTGAGCACCGCCTGTTCCACAGGG
>DATFGC010000259.1:0-4063 GCA_035249765.1 Gemmatimonadales bacterium
GCGAGCCGGATGCGCCGACTGCTGCCGAGCGCGGTGCCGCCGAACTTGAGCACAAGGCGTGGGCCGTCCATGAGCTGCTCCATTCAGGGTGACAGAAACGCCCCGGCCCTCTCCGAGGAGAGGGCCGGGGCGGAGTTTGCGTCGGGTGCGGGGACTCTAGCCGCCGCCGCGCGCGCGCATCCGCCGGGCCGCTCTCCCCGAGGGGATCGCGGTCATGGTCATCGCCATCATCTTGGAATGCGGGCTGCGCGACATGGTGGAGCTCCCGACTGGTGGTACCAACAAAAGCGCCCGGCAGAATACGCCGCCGGGCGAGACGCGTTTTAGCACTTGTTTAACGTGGCTGCAATAGGCGGCAAATGACCACGAAGCTTCGATTGTGGGGGCATCTTACGCGGAGAGCTCAGACATGTCAAGTTGAGTGGTCAGGGATCAGTGGTCAGGGATCAGAGAAGATCCTTCCCATGATCACTGATCACTGACCACTGACCACTGACCACTGACCACTAGCCCTGAATCCCGAGTTCACAATGTCAAGCATCCAGCAACCAGGCCCCCCCCGAGAGCAGCGAGGGGCATCCAGCCCCCAGCGGGTCACCCATTACCGCTGGAATGACATGCCCCGGGAACGGGTGAGCGACACCCTGGAGCGGCGGCTCATCACCGGCGAGCGGATGATGCTGGCGCACGTCTACCTCAAGAAGGGCTGCATCGTGCCCCGGCATTCGCACGCGAACGAGCAGCTCACCTACATTCTCGAAGGGGCGCTCCGGTTCTGGATCGGCGAGGACGAATCGGAGACCCTGGTGGTACGGGCGGGAGAAGTCCTCCACATTCCCGGCAACTTGCCCCATAAGGCGGAGGCGCTGGAGGACACACTCGATGTGGACGTCTTCTCGCCGCCCCGCCAGGACTGGCTCGACAAATCGGATGCCTATCTGCGGAAGTGAGGCACCGTGACGCGTAGGGCGCGAAGGACGCGCCGGTCCCGCTGATGGATCTGGGTCTCGCGGGCCGGGTCGCCCTGGTGGCGGCCTCCAGCAAGGGACTGGGCCGGGCGGTGGCCGAGGAGCTCGCGGCCGAGGGCGCGTCGCTGGTGCTCTGCGCCCGGGGCGGGGATGCCCTGCGGGCCACCGCGGAGGCGATCGCCAAGCGTCACGGCGTTCCGGTGCTTCCCGTCGTCGCCGATGTGGGCAAGCCGGGGGAGGCGGCACGGGTGGCGGGTGAAGGCATGGCACGCTTCCAGAAGATCGACATTCTGCTGACCAACAGCGGAGGACCGCCGCCCGGGCCGTTCGAGTCCCTGACCCCGCAGGCCTGGGACGACGCGACCGCGCTGGTTCTGGGCAGCGTCGTGGGATTCTGCCGGGCGGTGCTGCCGGGCATGAAGGAGCGGCGCTGGGGCCGGATCCTCAACGTCACCTCCATCGCCGCCAAGCAGCCGGTGGACAATCTGATGCTCTCCAACAGCATCCGGGCGGCGGTGGTCGGCTTCGCGAGGACCCTGGCCACCGAAGTGGCCCCCTTCGGCGTTACCGTCAACAATCTGCTGCCCGGCTTCACCCGCACCGAGCGCATGGTCGAGCTGTCGGCAGTCACCGCCGCGAAGGAGGGGGTCACCCCCGAGCAGGCGCTGGCCAGGTTCACCGCGGCGGTGCCCATGGGCCGGATGGGCGAGCCGCGCGAGTTCGCGGCGCTGGCGGCGTTCCTGGCGTCGGAGCGGGCGAGCTACATCACCGGACAGAGCATGGCGGTGGACGGAGGGTGGATCCGCAGCCTGCTGTGATGCGGTGAGACCTGAGACATGAGACGGGAGACGGGATTTGGCGACCTCCGCTCCCCGCTCCCCGCTCCCCGCTGCCGGCGTTCCGCTATCCGCTTCCCGTCGTGATACATTCTCCACCATGCACCGCTCTCCAGCCCTGGTAGCCGGCCTCATGCTCGCTGCGTCAACGCCCGCTCCCGGCCAGATGCCTCGCGATTTCGCCGCGGGGTGGAAGCCGGTCGCCGAATTCTTCCATTCCGGCCTGGCGCGCGAGGGCGTCGTGGGAGGAAGCCTCTGGTTCCTCCGGGGCGACTCGGTGCTGGCCCGGGAATTTCACGGCGCCGCCGACCTCGCCACCGGCCGCCGGGTCGACGCCAACACGATCTTCCACTGGGCTTCCATCACCAAGACGTTCACCGCCATCGCGATCATGCAGCTCCGCGACCGGGGCCGTCTCTCGCTGGACGACCCCATCGTCAGGTACGTTCCCGAGCTGATGGCGGTGCACAATCCCCACGGCCCGATGGTGGCGATCACCCTCCGCCACCTCCTGAGCCATTCGGCCGGATTCCGCAATCCGACCTGGCCCTGGGGTGGAAGCCAGCCCTGGCACCCCTACGAGCCGACCGAGTGGTCGCAGCTGGTGGCGATGCTGCCCTACACCCAGATCCTCTTTCCTCCCGGCTCGAAGTACGGCTACAGCAATCCCGGAATCATCTTCCTGGGCCGGGTGATCGAGAAGGTCTCCGGCGAGGACTTCGAGGTCTACATCGACAAGAACATCTTCCGCCCGCTGGGGATGTCCCGGAGCTATTTCGACCTCACGCCCTATCACCTGCTGGCCGACCGCGCCAACAACTACGAGGTCCGGGAGGGCAAGCCGGTCCCCAACGGGCTGGACTTCGACACCGGGATCACCACCTCGAACGGCGGACTCAACGCGCCGCTCACCGACATGGCGAGGTACTTCGGTTTCCTGCTGGGCAGCGGTCCCGGCGCCGGCGGGGCGGTGCCGGTGCTCCAGCGCGCTTCGCTCGAGGAAATGTGGCGACCGGTGCTCCCGGCCAGCGACGCCGAGGCCATGGGCGACTCCATCGCGCTCGCGTTCTTCGTGAAGCACGCGGAGGGAGCCACCCTGGTCGGCCACACCGGCAGCCAGCGAGGCTTCCGGGCCTTCTTCTATCTGCACCCGGAAACCAGGACCGCCATGGTCGCCGCCTTCAACACCGCGGCCGCGGAGGAGCGGCCCGGGAACCACCCCGATATCGGCGCCCTTCGGGAGGGGATCGTGTCGCGGGTGGTGAAAGGCGTGCTGCCGCTCTTCCGCTAGATTTCCCGGGTGCGCCTCGACCCCGGTGACCGCCGCGATTTCTTCCGCCAGAGCTTCGGCCAGTGGGCCGAACGCATGCTGGAGCGGACCGAAGAGCGGATCGTCCAGCAGAAGTATTTTCGTCCTCCCGGCGCCCTGCCGGAGATGGCGTTTCTCGCCGCCTGCACCCGCTGCGGCGCCTGTGAAACGGTCTGTCCGCCGCACGCCATCCTGCCGGTTCCCTCGAGCGGCGGCCTGGCGGCGGGCACCCCGTCGATCGACCCCAGGAGCCAGCCCTGCATCGCCTGCGAGGACATGCCCTGCGTCAAGTCGTGTCCCACCGGCGCGCTCACCCTGCCGTCCAGCGGGTGGGAGGGATATCGTCTGGCCGCGCTCGAATTCCTTCCCGAGCGCTGCGTCACCTACCGCGGGACCCCCTGCCGGGTGTGCGCCGACGCCTGTCCGGTCGGCGAGAAGGCGCTGACGATCGACGAGGCGGGACACCCCGTCGTGCGCCACGAGGGGTGCGTCGGCTGCGGGGTGTGTGTGCGGGAGTGCATCACCTCGCCGTCCTCTTTTCAGCTCACCATTCTCGAGGAGTGACGATGGCGGAGGTTCCGTACCGGGTGGAGAAGCCCTGGGGCCACGAGCTCATCTGGGCGCGGACCGACCGCTACGTCGGGAAGATTCTGCATGTGAAGGCGGGTCACGTCCTGAGCTGCCAGTACCACAACGTGAAGGACGAGACCATGCACGTGCTCCGCGGGGAGCTGATCCTCCGGCTGGGCCAGGGCGAGGGACGCACCGAGCGCCGGTTCCGGGCCGGGGAATCGGTCCATATCCCGCCCCCCACCGTCCACCAGATCGAAGCGGTGGTGGATACCGACGTGCTGGAAGCCTCGACCCCGGAGCTCGACGACCTGGTGCGGCTGTCCGACCGTTACGGAAGGAGCTGAGCGTGCAGGTCATCATTCCGCTGGCCGGCAAGG
>DATFGC010000260.1:0-5784 GCA_035249765.1 Gemmatimonadales bacterium
CCGTCTCTCCGTCCGTCCGCCTGTCCGCCGGTCCGGCCGTTCGGCCCTCCGCCTTCTTCAGCTGCATCACCGCAAGGAACTCCAGAATCCGGTCCTTCACGTCCCCCAGGGCATAGTGATCCGCTTCCAGGATGGCGGCGGCTTCCTTGAGGTTGAGGTGCTCCTCGCTGCGGGCGCTCCAGGGAAGCTCCGAGATGGTCTCGAGATAATTCCGGACCACCTGGGTCTCCATGGACTCCCGGCCGATCCGGGCCAGCCGGGCGAGCTCCCGGTCCACCTCCTTGCGCGCCTCGGGGGGAAGCTCCAGACCTTCCAGCTTCTCGCGCAGCTCCTCGAGCTCGTCGGCGTCATCCTCTTCGCCCAGCTCCTTGCGGATCTGCTTCATCTGTTCCCGCAGGAACATCTCCCGCTGCCGCTCGCCCAGCTCTTCCTGGACCTGCGACTTGATGTCCTCCTGGGCTTCGAGCACCGAGATCTGCCGCTGGACGTGCACCAGGATGCGGCGGAGCCGCTCCTCCACCGACAGGGTCTCCAGCAGCGCCTGCCGCTGCTGGTGGCCGATGTCGATATAGCCGGCCACCAGATCGGCGAACCGGCCCGGCTCGTTCACGCCGTTGAGCACCTGCTGGACCACCTCTTCGGGAAGTCCCGACTTCTGCCCCAGCTCCGCGGCGCGCTGCCGCACCTCACGGTACAACCCGACGAAGGCCGGATCCTCGGTGTTGAGCGGCGGCATCTCCTCCGCCTCGCGCACGATCGCCTCGAGGTAGCCGTTCTTTTCGGCCACATGCATGACGATGCCGCGCCGCTCGCCATGAAGCAGGAGCTGCATTCCCGCCAGGCCGCGCTGCAGCTGGCCGACCTTGGCGATGGTACCGATCATGTAGAGCCCCTCGGAGGACACCGATTCGGTGTTCTCCCGCTGGCACACCGCGAAGACCAGGTGGTCCGGGGTGGCGAGGGCGGCTTCGATCGCGCGCACCGTTCCGGGACGTCCGGCGCCGATGGAGGTCGTGACCCCCGGGAACAGCACCACGTCGCGCAGCGGAAGCACCGGCAGAGTCAGTCGTTCACTCATTGCATTACCTCATTTCTTCCCGCCGCCCCAGGGCCGCGCCAGAATGGTGAGGCCGGAGCGAGGTGTTCGGCACTGGAGGTGCATCGCATATGCCATCCGCCACTGCCGCACTTCTGGGGACGTATCAGGGGGTGCAGAATGGACTTAGCGAGGTGAGCGGTGAGCGGTGAGCGGTGAGAGGGAACCGCCACTCCATGCCAAAACGGCTTGTTGAGACTGATTGGCAGCGTTGGCGGCCCCGATGTTTCAGAAACTGAAACTCCGGCGTGCCCCGGCATCGTAGGACCACCCGGCCGGTCTCCCGGTTGCCCCGGCGGCGATTATCCAGCAAATTGGTAAGCTGTTGTACGAACGTCGTTTCTGAGGCGGGAATCAGGAATCCATGGTCGGATGACCGGTCCAAACGACTACAATGAGCGCCCCCTCGCGCATCGGCTCAAGGATGCGCTGGGCGACGTGTATACCATCGAAGGCGAAATCGGCCGCGGTGGAATGGGCGTAGTCTACCGCGCGAGGGATGAGCGGCTTCACCGCCGGGTCGCGGTCAAGGTGCTTCCGCCCGAGCTCGCCTTCCAGAAGGAAATTCGGGAGCGGTTCACCCGCGAGGCGCAGACGGCGGCCCGGCTCTCCCATCCCCACATCGTCCCGATCCACGACGTCGGTGAGGGCGCGGGGGTGGTCTACTTCATCATGGGACTGGTCGAGGGAGAGTCTCTGGGGGGACGCCTGAAGCGGCGCGGCAAGCTGCCCCCCGACGAGGTCCGCCGGATCATGAAGGAAACCGCCGACGCGCTCTCGGCGGCCCATGCGCTCTCGGTCATCCACCGGGACATCAAGCCCGACAACATCCTGCTGGAGGGAACCCGGGGACGGGTGATGGTGACCGATTTCGGTATCGCCAAGGCCGTCTCCAGCGTCTCGGCGGCCACCCTCACCGGCGTGGGCGTCGCGATCGGAACGCCGCAGTACATGAGCCCGGAGCAGGCCGCCGGCGAGCGGGAGATCGACGGCCGGTCCGATCTCTATTCGCTCGGCGTGGTCGCCTACCAGATGACCAGCGGGTTGCTCCCGTTCAATGCGCCCACGGTGGCCGGGATCCTGATGAAGCAGATCACCGAGCCGGCGCCGATCCTGCACGAGACCATGGCCGGGGTGCCGGAGGATCTCTCCCTGGCCATCGCGCGCTGCCTGGAGAAGGACCCGGAGAGTCGCTGGCCCACCGCGGATGCGCTGCGCCGCGCGCTGGAGAGCCGCACGGTGAGCGGCTACCGGCCCACCCAGACCCAGGTCCGCGCCGCGCCCCGGAAGAGCACCACCGGCACCCGGCCGAGACCCCAGTCGCCCGCGGAGCGTCCCCGCGCCGCGGGGAGTCCCCTCGCTCCCCGGAGTCCCCGCCCGCCCGTGGCCGGGGGACGGAAGGCCGGCATTGCCGGGGGGCAGTACGTCCGGAACGAGCGGGGGGAGTGGATCCGCACCGGGGACGGCGCCGACCTGCCGGTGCACGACACCGGCGAGCCGCCGCTGGTGCAGAAGGTGCGCGCCCAGTTCGCCAAGTGGGCCGCCGCGACCGGCGGATGCTTCCTGCTCAATCTGGCGACCGGCATCACCGACGGGCCCTGGTTCCTGTTCGTCGCCGCGGGATTCGGCTTTCCGCTGCTCAAGAGCTATTCGCAGCTCTGGCAGGCGGGGTACAGCTGGCGCGACGTGCTGAATCCGCCACCGGCCGCCGATGCGATCGGGCTGCCGGGCGCCAAGGGACGCAAGTCCCTCGCGCCTCCCAAGGCCTCGGAGTACGGTGCCTATTTCGACCGGATGAATCACGTGCATGACGACCGGAAGAACATCCTCCGGATGATGCAGCAGCTCCCCGACGCCGACCGGAAGCAGCTGCCCGAGGTCACCGAGACCGCCGAAGCGCTGTACGAGCGGGCGGCGGACCTGGCGCGGACCCTCAACGAGATGGATCAGAGCTTCGGGGCCACCAGTCACGAGCGGATCCGGTTGCAGCTCGACGCGCTGGCGCTGCGGCCCGACAGCGAGGAGCGGAACCGGCAGATCGCCATTCTGGAGCGCCAGGTGAAGACCGCGACCGACCTGGCCGCCCGCCGGGAGGCGTTCGTGCAGCGGTTCGAGTCCAGCGAGCTGGCGATGCGGAATCTCCGGCTCGATCTGATCAAGCTCCGGACCGGCGGGATCGGCGCCCTCAATGACGTCACCAGCGCCACCCAGCAGGCCCGGGCCATTTCGCGAGACGTGGAGAATCTCACCGCCGCCGCGAGCGAAGTTCGCGAGGCGATGGGGTGAGCCTGCCGGGCACTCCCTTCGACAACAAGCGTTATTGGGAAACCCGTCTCCGGGAGCACTATTCGCTCGCGGGGGTCGGGTATCTGCGGCTGGGGCGGCGGTACAACGAGTGGATGTATCGGATTCGCGGCGAAGTTTTTGAACGAATCGTCGCGGGGCTGGGGCCTGGCACCTGGGGGTTGGGGAAACAAGTACTCGACGTGGGAGCCGGGACAGGATTCTATGTAGACCGCTGGCTCCGGATGGGGGCGACGGTCACCGGACTCGATCTCACCGAGGTTGCCGTCCGGGAGCTCTCCCGCTGCTTTCCCACCGTCAATTTCGTGCAGGCCGACATCGGTGGACCGCTCGGCGGAAGACCGTTCGGCGAAAGGCTGCTGCCGCCGGGCTCGTTCGACGCGGTCTCGGCGTTCGACGTGCTGTTCCACATCGTGGACGACGCGGCATATGCCCGGGCGTTTCAGAACATCGCGGCGCTGCTGCGACCCGGCGGATGGTTCCTCTGGTCGGACAACTTCCTCCGCCATCCCACCGAGCGGGTGGCCCACCAGGTGAGCCGGTCGCTGGCCGAGGGCACCGCCGCGGTGGAGGCGGCGGGGTTCGAGGTCATCGAGCGGGTTCCGATGTTCGTGCTGATGAATTACCCCGCCGACACCACCTCGAAGCCGGCCCGCTGGGTCTGGACGGCGATGGTCGCCCCGGCCGCGCTGGCGGAGCCGATCGGCTGGGCGGTGGGCGCCCTCCTCTACCCGCTGGAAAAAGTGCTGGTAAAGCGGCTGAAGGAGAGTCCCAGCACCGAGGTCATGATTTGCCGAAGAGTGGCACCCTGACCTCCGTTGTGCTACTCGCTTCGCAAGGCCGTGTTGGGATCGGCGCGGGTGGCCCGGAGCGCCGGCACCGCGCTGGCCACCAGGGCAACCACGATGATGAGGCCGCCCACCACAGCATAGGTCGCGGGGTCCCGGGCCGACTGCTGGAACAGGAGCGGCTGAATCCAGCGGGCTGCCAGGGCGGCCGCGCCGAGGCCGATCGCTACCCCCGCGGCCGCGAACGAAAGCCCCTGCCCGGTCACCAGCCTCACCACATCGCGGGACTGCGCTCCCAGCGCAATCCGCACGCCCAGCTCGTGCATCCGCTGCGCGACATTGTAGGAAATGACCCCGTAGAGCCCCACCGCGGCCACCAGCAGCGCAAGCGCCCCGAAGGCCACGAACATGGTGGCTCCCAGGGTCCAGGACCGGCGCTGGGCGTCGACAAACTCCGTGAGCGGCTGGACGGTGACGTAGCCCTGACCGGGCATCACCCGCTGCAGCGCTCCTCGAACCGCCTCGATACTCAAAGCCGGATCCCGTCCGGCCATCCTCAATAACAGAATGTTCCCGCTACCCGGGTACCGGGACTGGGCAACCGGCAGGTAATGGGTGAGCCGTTTCTCTTCGGTCAGATTGTTGTAGGCTGCATCCTCGGCGACCCCGATCACCGTGGTGCAGGGCATCGTATCGGCGCTGATCCGGATGCACCGGCCGATCGCGTCGCTGCCGGGCCAGAGCACCCGCGCCATCGACTCGCTCACCACGGTGACCCGTGGCGAACGGCCGCCGTCCGCCGCGGTGAAGGCCCGGCCTCGGAGGATGCGAGTGTCCATCACCGTGAAGTACTCGGGCGTCGCGTACTGGATCACAAAGCGGCCCAGCTTCTGCACCGAGTCGATCCCGTCGATGTACAGGAGCTCCATGTTGGTGGAGAAGGGGCGGGTGTTGACCCGGGCAGCGCTCTCCACGCCGGGAATCGCCTGAGCCGTCTCCAGCAGGCGCTGCTGATGCCGTACCATCGTCCCGCTGTCCATCTCCAGACCACGCAGGTTGGGACGCGCCATCAGGACCGGCCCGGCGTCATACCCGAGGGGGATCGAGCGAGCATTGTCGAGGCTCCGGACGAAGAGCCCGGCCCCGATGAGCAGAATGACCGAGAGCGCGCCCTGGGCGACCAGCAGCGCCGACCGGAGCGGGGAACGCTGGTGGGTGCCTTCCCCGGCGCCGGCCCGGAGGGTCGCGGCCAGATCGCCCCGGATCGCGAGCAGGGCCGGTCCGATCGTGACGACCACGCCGGCAACCACCGCGAAGGCGGAGGCGACCGCCAGGGTCCGCCAATCGGTGAGCACTCCGTCGGCCGCTGCCCCGGGCATCACCAGGACCCGGAGCGCCGCCCCGCCCCACTGGGCGAGAGCCAAGCCCGCGGCGCAGCCGAGCAGCGCCAGGAGGAGGCTTTCGGTGAGCAGCTGCCGCACCAGACGGGCCCGGCTCACCCCGAGCGCCAGGCGCATGGCGACTTCCCGCCGGCGGCGGAGAATCCGGGCCAGCATCAGGTTGGTCACATTGGCGCAGGCGATGAGCAGCACGATG
>DATFGC010000261.1:0-6960 GCA_035249765.1 Gemmatimonadales bacterium
GGCGGCAACGATTCTCCTCTGGCTGGTTCCCGCGTCCGGGCTGCTTCGCGGCACCGTGCTGGGCGGCCTGGTCCTTCTCTGGCTGGTTGCCGCCCGCGCCGCGCAGCTCCGGGTCATCCGTCCGCTCCAGGTCATTGCCAATCTCCTCGCCGGACTTCGGGAAGGGCACTTCACCCTCCGGGCCCGGGAGGAAGAGACCGACGATGTGCTGGGGGCGGTGCGCCGGGAAGTCAACGCCCTGCAGGAAACCCTGAAGGAGCAGCGGCTCGGCGCCCTCGAGGCCGACGCCCTGCTGCGCCGGGTGATGGAAGAGATCGACGTCGCGGTGTTTGCCTTCGACTCCGGGCGCGCGCTCCGCCTGGCCAATCGCGCCGGAGCGCGTCTCCTGGGCCACCCGATCGAACGGCTGATCGGACGCACTGCCGCCCAGCTCGGTCTGGAGCAGACCCTGGAAGGCGAGACCCCCCGCATTCTCGAAATGGTGGTTCCCGGAGCCGGTACCGGCAAATGGGAAGTGCGTCGCCGCCCCTTCCGGCAGAGCGGGCTCCCCCTCGACATGGTGGTGCTGGCCGACATCAGCCGGGTGCTCCGGGCCGAGGAGCGCCAGGTCTGGCAGCGGCTGGTCCGGGTGCTGTCCCACGAGATCAACAATTCCCTCGCCCCGATCAAGTCGCTCGCGGCGACCATGGTCTCGCTGCTGGACCGCACCCCGCGTCCTCCCGACTGGGAGGACGACCTGCGCAAGGGTCTCGATGTGATCGAAGCGCGTTCCGAGGCGCTGAACCGGTTCATGGCCACCTATGCCCGCCTGGCCAAGCTGCCGCCGCCGACCCTGGCGCCGCTCGACGTGGGCGACTGGATCCGGCGCGGGGTGCGGCTCGATGCCGCCGTGCCGATCCGGCTGGTGGAAGGGCCGGCGGTCTCCATTCAGGCCGACAGCGACCAGCTCGACCAGCTGCTGATCAACCTGCTCAAGAACGCCGCGGAAGCGGCCCGGGAAACCGGCGGCGCCGCCGAAGTAACCTGGAGCGTGGATGACGAGGCGGTGGAAGTGGAGGTGCGGGATGAAGGGCCCGGACTTCAGGCCACCTCCAACCTGTTCGTCCCCTTCTTCACCACCAAGCCCAACGGCTCCGGCATCGGGCTGGTGTTCTCCCGACAAGTTGCGGAGGCGCACGGCGGCGGGCTCACCCTGCACAACCGGACCGATCGCCGCGGCTGCGTCGCGCGGCTCCGTCTCCGGAGGCCGCGGTGACCCTGCGCAAGACGATTCTCTGGCTTTCCACCCAGCCGCGGGTCCGCCGCTTCGTGGGCCGGAACCGCCTCGCCCGCCGCTTTGCCGCGCGCTTCGTCGCGGGGGAAACGCCGGAAAGCGCGGTCGCGGCCGCCGTGGCGCTGGCGAAGCGCGGCATTACCACCTCGCTCGACGTCCTCGGCGAAAGCGTGACCCAGGCGGCGGCGGCCGAGGCCGCGGCCCGTGATTACGTCGCCCTGCTGGAGCGGATGGCGGCGGCCGGCGTCGAGGTAAACGTCTCGGTCAAGCCGACCCAGATGGGTCTCGACCTGGATCCGGAGCTCTGCGAGCGAAATCTGCGCCGCATTCTGGATCGCGCCCGTCAGGTGGAGGGCTTCGTCCGGCTCGACATGGAATCGTCGGCCTACACCCAGCGCACCCTGGACCTCTTCGAGCGGCTCCACCCCGATTTCGGCGCCGGGATCGGTGTGGTCCTCCAGGCCGCCCTGCGCCGGTCCACCGACGACGTCGAGCGCCTGATCGCCAGCTCGGCCCGGGTCAGGCTCTGCAAAGGCGCTTACCTCGAACCGGAGTCGGTGGCGTATCCCGACAAGTCCGACGTGGACGATCACTACGGGCGGCTGATGGAGCGGTTGCTCGAGGCGGGGAACTATCCCGGGATCGCGACCCACGACGAGCGGCTGATCCGCCGGGCCCAGGAATTCGCCGGGGCCCGCGGCATCGCCCCCGAGCGGTTCGAATTCCAGATGCTCTATGGCGTCCGGCGTGATCTCCAGGAACGGCTCCGTGCCGCGGGATGGAGAGTGCGGGTGTACGTGCCGTTCGGCACCCAGTGGTATCCCTACCTGATGCGCCGGCTGGCCGAGCGACCCGCGAATGTCGCGTTCATTCTGGGCAACCTGATCCGGGAGGGCGTATCCCGCCAGTCGATCCCGAGCTGACCCTGGGCGGCTACATGGCCCGGCACGAGCGCGCCACCGCGTTCGGGGGCAGTGATGGCCACGCCTATTCGGTGGCGATCTGGGTGGACGACGAGCCCGATGCCCGGGGTCGCTACGGCGCCTCGCTGCTCTTCGTGCGCTGGACCAAGGCGGGCGATGCGCCGGCGGGCCACGTGGAGTCGGAGCCGCTGGCCTGGGGGCGGACCCCGGCGGAAGCCGAGGAGCGGATCAAGGCCTTCTCGCTCTACGACGTGAAGGCGGCGCTGGATGCCGCCATCGCCGCGCAGCCGGAGGAATGGTGACGCCGACCAGCGGGCTGGTGCTGGCCCGGGAAGGAGGAACCTTCCGGGTGGCGACTGCGGAGGGGGAAGTGGCCGCGGTGTTGCGGGGCAAGGCCAAGCGCGACCGCTACGAACGGGTGGTGGTGGGTGACCGGGTGACCCTCGATGCCGGCGATGCCCAGGGCACCGTGGGGATCGCGGGCGTGGAGCCCCGCCGCAATATCCTGGAGCGCCGTACCCCTTCGGGGCGCGCCAACCGGCCGGTTGCGGCCAACCTCGACTGGGTCTTCGTGGTGACCGCCGCCGCCGATCCTCAGCCGGTGCCCCAGCTCATGGACCGGCTCTGCGCCATCGCCGAGGCCAACGAGATTCCGGTCGCCATCGTGATCAACAAGTGCGACCTCGCCCCCAGCGACCAGCTGGCCTCCGGCTACCGCCGGGCCGGATACCAGGTCTATCCGGTCAGCGCCCGGGCCGGCACCGGTCTTGAGGCGCTGTTCGCCGAGTTGCGGGGGAAGGAGTCCCTGCTCACCGGCGCGTCGGGCGTCGGCAAGTCGACCATTCTCAACAAGCTGGCGCCCGGATTGACGCTCCGCACCGCCGAGGTGAGCGAAAAAAACCGCCGGGGCAAGAACACCACCGTGGCCGCGATCCTGGTGCCCCTGCCCGGTGGGGGATGGCTGGTGGACACTCCCGGCTTCAGTGAGGTCGGACTCTGGGGAATCGAGCCCCGCGAGCTGGCGCGCTGCTTCCCGGAGATGCGGGAAGAGATCGACCGCTGCAAGTTCGCCGACTGTACCCACCGGGGCGAACCGGAGTGTGCGGTGCGGGCGGCGGCGGAGGCGGGGCGGATCGCGCCGGCCCGGTATGAGAGCTACCTGACCCTGCTGGCCGAGCTCAGAGAGGCGCCGAAAGACTGGGAGTAGTAGTCAGTGGTCAGTGGTCAGTGATCAGTGGGCTCCTCTGACCACTGACCACTGACCACCGACCACTACTTGAGGGTCCACCGCGCAGTATCCCGCGCATCCACCTTGGCCATCATCCGGTCGAACGCCTCCTGGAGATCGATACCTTCCCGGTTGGCGATGCAGATCAGCACGAACAGGATGTCGGCCAGCTCCATGGCCAGATCGCCCTCGGGCTCTTCCGCCTTCTTGGTCTTCTGGCCGAAGCGGTGGTTGATCTCCCGGGCCAGCTCCCCCACTTCCTCAGTGAGCCGGGCCAGGTTGGTGAGCGGGTGGAAGTAGCCCTCCTGGAACCGGGAGATCCAGGCGTCCACGCGGCGCTGGGAGTCGGAGAGAGACATGTGATTAGTGGTCAGTGGTCAGTGGTCAGTGGTCGCATGGCGTCATCCCCGACCTGACCCCTGATCACTGCCCACTCAAAGACTGGATGATGGCCTTGCAGAAGTGAGGCAGGTCCGCCGGGGTCCGGCTGGTGATCAGGTTGCCGTCCACCACCACCGCGGAGTCCTCCCAGAGCATCCCGGCATTGATAAGGTCGTCCTTGATCGCGCCCACGCTGGTCCCCCGCCGGCCCCGCACGATGCCGGCGGAAATCGGCACCCACCCCGCGTGGCAGATGAACGCCACCGGCTTGCCGGCCTCGTGAATATCGCGGGTGAGCGAGAGCACCCGGGCCGAGCGCCGCAGGATATCGGGCGCATACCCGCCGGGGATGACCAGGGCGTGGAAGTCGGCCGCCTCGACTTCGTCCACCGTGGCGTCGGGGGTAATCGGGTAGCCGCGTTTGCCCTGGTAGGATTTCTCCCCCAGCCCCGCGACCACGCACACGGCCCCCTCCTCCTCCAGCCGGATCTTGGGGTACCAGAGCTCCAGATCCTCGTAGAGGGGGGCGGCGAAGAACAGGACTTGTTTGCCAGTGAGCATTTTTCGAGGGAGCCAGGGAGCCAGGGAGCCAGGGAGCCAGGGAGCCAGGGAGCCAGGATGCTGGGATGCTAGGGGAATTATACTTCCTTTGACTTGCCAACTCCCTAGCTCCCCGGCTCCCTTGCTCCCTAGGCCCTTCCCATGCGCCCTCGCGACAAGATCCTCGGCAACCTGGAAGCCATCTACCGCGAGTCGTTCGACCGGGCCAAGGAGGCTGCCGACGACCGGCGGATGGCCGACCTCGAGAACGGCTATATGCGGGACCAGCTCATGCTCGAGATCCTGCTCGACATCCGCGACCTCTTCTCGGTCGCCCCCGCCGCCCCAGCCAAGGGCACCAGCGCCCTCGAGAAGCTCGATTCGCTCCGCCGCCTGGCGCGGGGGAAGCTGTAAAAGACGCGGGGGCGCGGGGACGCGGTGGCGCGGTAGTTTCGTCTTTGCGTCCTTGCGTCCTTGCGTCTATTCGGAGCGCAGCGCCGCCAGCGGACTCACCCCGGTGGCCCGCCGGGCCGGGATCCAGGTCGCCAGCGTAGCCACCACCGCGAGCACACCGGCGGCCAGGACGAAGGTCAGGGGATCGGTTGGCGCGGTCCCGTAGAGCAATCCCCGGAGCAGCCGGGTGACCGCCGTCGCTCCCGCGCCGCCCAGCAGAATCCCAACCGCAGTGAGCCGCAGTCCCTGGCGAAGCACCAGGCCGCGAAGGCTCGCCGGTGCGGCGCCCAGCGCCATTCTCACCCCCAGCTCCTGGGTCCGCTGGGCCACCGAGAGACTGATCACCCCGTAGATCCCCACCGCCGCCAGCACCGCCCCTAGCCCCGCGAACAGGCCCAGGGTCACCAGGATCACCCGCCGGACCGCGAGGGTCCCTGCCCGGAGCCCCTCCAGGGTCTCCGTCCCGGAGAAGGTCACGTCGTTCCGGAGCGACCACACCACCCGCTGAGCCGGCCCGAGAATCGCGGCGGGAGGGAGCGCGCTGTGGATCACCAGCGTCATCGAGCCGAACGGGAGCTGCGCGTGCGGGATGTAATACCCCGGGCGGAGCGCCTCGTCGTATCCGGTGTGCCGGACGTCCCGCACCACCCCGACCACTTCGCGGGTCACCGGAGCCCCCCGGAATCGCCCAATAATCCGTTTGCCGATCGGATCCTCGCCCGGCCAGGTTCTCTTGGCCATGGTTTCGCCGATCACTACCACCGGGGTGGTTTCGGCGCGGTCATCCTGGGTGAACAGGCGCCCCCGGATCAGTTCGATGCCCAGGGCATTGAAATATCCCGGGGTGACATAGGTCACCCGAGCTATGGGCTCTTCTTCCGGCGCGACCGGCCGTCCTTCCACCTCGAAGGGCGGATCCATCTCGGAGCCCTCCCGGGAGAGCGGCAGCGCCGATCCGGCTCCCGCCGCGATGACTCCCGGTACCGCTTCGAGCCCTTTCACCACCTGCTCCATGAACGCGGCGCGCTGGGCCGGCTCCGGGTAGCGGTCCCAGAAATGAGCGGTGAGCAGGAGCCTTCCCTCGGTGGCATAGCCCAGATCCTCGGAAAGCAGGCGCCGGAGGCTCTGCCCCAGGAGGCCCGCACCGACCAGCAGCATCAGCGCCAGCGCCACCTCGGCGGCGACCAGGATCCTCCCGGCACGCCGGGTTCCCGCCGGCTGACCCGAGCCTCGACCGGCGCGGGCAATCAGGCCGCTGGAGTCGCGGGCGAGCATCCACGCCGGCACCAGTCCGGCGATCAGCACCGTCCCGATGGTGGCCAGCAGCGCGGCGCCCAGGACTCTGCCGTCGAGCGCGATCGCATCGGCGCGGGGAAGCCCGGCGGCGGCGGCGGCATGGATCACCGCGGGAAGCGCCAGGAAGGAGAGCAGAATGCCGCTGGCTCCGCCGGCCGCGGCGAGCACCCCGCTTTCCAGCAGGAGCTGCCGGGCGATTCGACCTCGACCTGCTCCCAGTGCGGCGCGGACCGCCAGCTCGGACTTCCGGGCCAGCCCGCGGGCCAGGAGCAGATTGGCGACATTCACGCAGGCGATCAGCAGCACCAGCGCCACCGCGCCGAGCAATACCTGGAGTCCGCTCTTCACCGAGCCGGTGATGTGCTCGAGCAGCGGCACCACCTGCACCATCACCCGCCCATTGACCCGGGGGTGCTCGGCGCGCAGCTCGGTACCGATGCGGGCCATTTCCTCGCGGGCCTGGTCCAGCGTGGCGCCAGGCCGAAGCCGGCCGATCACGTTGTAGTAAGTCTGGGCCCGGAGGGTGCGGTCGGCCTCGGTGAATCCGCGCGGCGTGTACACGTCGGCGCGCTGGGGATAGTCCAGGGTGGCGGGCAGCACTCCCACCACCAGGTGGGGCGCCTCGTCGAAATTGAGGGAGGTCCCGATGAGGCCGGAGTCGGCCCCGAACCGCTCCCGCCAGAGAGCTTCGCTCAGCATCACCACCCGGGGGCCGCCGGGCTGGTATTCGTCGGCCGTGAAGGTCCGGCCCACCAGAGGACGAATCGAGAGGGCTTCGAGGTATCCGCGGGTGATCTGGAACGCGGAAAGGCCGACCGGGTCACCCTCGCCCAGCAGGTCGTATCCGTAGGGGATCGCGGCGGCCA
>DATFGC010000262.1:0-2630 GCA_035249765.1 Gemmatimonadales bacterium
CTCTCCGCCCCTCCGCCTGACCCGAGCAGGCCGAGCCACTCGGCGAGCTGAGCCACGATGTAGGCCAGGCTGAAGCTGGTGCTCGCGATGGCCGACCAGTAACCCAGCCGGCGGGTGGATTCGTCGGCGAGGGGATGGCGCTGGACGACATTGGCGGGCATACCGAGTCCTCCACTCGCGAAAACTCGTGGCGGAGCCGAAGCTAGCCGGCGGCGCGTGAAGGAAGGGTGAACCGCGGGTGAGGGTCCGCCCGCGAGAGCGCCAGGGGCGTTAAATTCCCCGACCTTCATTTGCCGACCGGAGTCCCATGGCTGCACCTGGCGTGATGGATAAACTGGTGTCGCTCTGCAAGCGCCGGGGGTTCGTGTTCCAGTCCTCCGAGATCTACGGGGGGCTGGGGTCGGTGTGGGATTACGGCCCGCTGGGGACCGAGCTCAAGCGCAACATCAAGGACCGCTGGTGGCAGGCCATGGTCCGGGCCCGGGATGACATCGAGGGCCTCGACGCCGCGATCCTGATGCACCCCAAGGTCTGGGAGGCGTCCGGGCACGTGGCCGGATTCACCGACCCGCTGGTGGACTGCAAGACCTGCAAGGCCCGCTTCCGGGCCGACCAGCTCGCCACCGCGCAGTGCCCCCAGAAGCCCTCCAAGCATCCGGGCGAGCACACCACCTGCGAGCTCACCGAGCCCCGGCAGTTCAACCTGATGTTCAAGACCTTCATGGGGCCGGTGGAAGAATCGGCCTCGGTGGTGTACCTGCGGCCCGAGACCGCGCAGGGGATCTACGTCAACTATCTCAACGTGCTGCAGAGCTCCCGGCAGAAGATTCCGTTCGGGATTGCCCAGATCGGGAAGGCGTTCCGCAACGAGATCACCCCCGGCAACTTCATCTTCCGGACCCGCGAGTTCGAGCAGATGGAGATGCAGTTCTTCGTCAAACCGGGGGACGACGCCGAATGGTTCGAGCGCTGGCGGGTGCTCCGGATGGCGTGGCACCAGGAGCTGGGCCTCAATCCCGAGAAGCTGCGCTGGCACCAGCACGCCGAGCCGGAGCTGGCGCACTACGCCCGGGCGGCCTACGACATCGAATACGAGTTTCCGTTCGGCTGGCAGGAAATCGAGGGGGTGCACAACCGGGGCAGCTACGACCTCACCAATCACCAGACCGCCTCGGGGAAGAAGCTGGAGTACTTCGACCAGGCGGCCAACGCCCGCTACATCCCCGAAATCGTGGAGACCTCCGCGGGCGCCGACCGGGTGACCCTCACCGTGCTGGTGGACGCCTACCGGGAGGAAGTGGTGGAAGGAGAGACCCGCACCGTGCTGGGGCTCCACCCCGCCATCGCGCCGGTCAAGGCCGCGGTGCTCCCGCTGGTCAACAAGGACGCGATGCCGGAGATGGCCACCGCGCTGTTCAACGATCTCCGCACCCGGTTCGCCTGTTTTTACGACGACGGCGGCGCGATCGGCCGGCGCTACCGCCGCATGGACGAGGTGGGCACGCCGTTCTGCCTCACGGTGGACGGCCAGAGCGCGGAAGACCAGAAGGTCACGGTGCGGCACCGGGATACCATGGGGCAGGAACGGGTGTCGATTACCGGTGTGGCGGACTATTTGAAGGAAAGGTTGTCACGCTGATCCTGAGCGCAGCCGTCGCCCTGAGCGAAGCGAAGGGGCGGAGTCCAGCCCCTTCTCCTTCGCTGCGCTCAGGATCAGGGTGACAGCGCACCCATGCGCCTAACCGACTTCGAAGCAATGGTCCGCCGCATGGCCGGCGAGATCCCTCCCGAGTTTCTCGAGGGGGTGGCCGAGATCGTGGTCTCGCCCCGGGTGGTGGCCCATCCGGAGCGCGGGGATATCTGGACCATGGGGGAGTGCATCCCGCTCCCGGGGGACGACGGCGATCCCCGCCACCTGCAGAGCCGGGTGGTGCTCTATCACGGGTCGTTCAAGGCGCTGGCCCAGGACACTCAGGAGTTCAACTGGCTGGAGGAGGCGTGGGAGACGTTGACCCACGAGATCCGGCATCACGTCGAGTGGAAGGCGCGGGCGCCGAAGCTGGAGGCGTTCGACGAGGCGGCCGAGTCGAACTTCGCCCGGCACGACGGGGAGGCGTTCGATCCCGCCTTCTACAAGGACGGGGTGCGGCGTCAGGACGGGTCCTGGCAGGTGGACGACGACGTGTTCGTCGAGCGGATCGTGCGGATCCCGCCGGCCGAGGTGCCGCTGGTCTGGCATGGCGAGGACTACATCGTGAAGATCCCCGAGGATGCCGGGCTGCCGGCCTTCCTGTCACTGTCGGGGATCAGGGAGCCGCCCCCCGGCGAATTGGTGCTGGTGCTGCAGAAGCACGGCTCCTGGCTGGAGCTGTTCCGGAAGCCCAAAGTGTATCAGGCCCAGGTGGAGGCGCGGCGGCTGGTGCAGTAGAAGCCCGGCGGGTTTCCCGGTAACTTGGGTCGTCCATCCGACTGGAGAGCCATGATTCACGAAACCGTCACCACCCTTCCCGCCGCCGACGTGCTGGCCCGCGCCAAGGCGTTCTTCGCCGAGCGGGTTCCCAATCAGGCCGCCTGGGTCGAGCTGGAAGGCCCGACTTTCATGACCTTGCGGGGGCAGGGCGGGGAGGAGA
>DATFGC010000263.1:0-11692 GCA_035249765.1 Gemmatimonadales bacterium
GAGGAGATTGCCTACGAGTACAAACCGCCGGAGGGCGGCGGCGCGGTGACCCACGGCGCCCTCACCTGGTTTCTCTCCCGCCAGCTCCGCCAGGCTCAGTCCGGCTCGACCTACCGGGACGTCTTCGAGCGCGCCGCCGCCCTGGTCAACGCGAACAATCCGGCCCAGCGCCCCCAGATGGAGGGCAAGGCCGACCGCGAAATCTTCGGGGTGAAGGACATCGTCCCCACTCGCTACCTCAAGGTCTCGGCCCGGAACCGCGACCTGATCACCTTGAGCGCCGGCGCCGCCCAGGGTGTAACCGTCGGCTCGGTGTACGCCATCCACTCCCAGGGTACCAAGGACCCGAAGGATTCCACCCCGCTGGGCGAAGCGGAGGTGGTGAGTCTCGGCGTGGTGACCTCGGAGGCCAGGCTGACCGAAGCCACTCCGGACGCCGTGCTGCCCGACAGCCGGGCGTTCGAGACCCGACACGCCTTCGGAGAATTCCGCCTCGCGGTGGCGATCGTGGAGACCGCCCACGCCGACGCCGCGCCGCTCCGGACCCTGGTCGAGGAGTCGCCGTTGCTCAAGATGGCCGGCGCGGGAGAGCCGGCGGCGATCACTCTGCGGCTCCTGGCCGCGCGCGAAACGGTGTCTCCCCCCGATCCGATTCCCCGGGCCGGACCGCTGCCGGTGCCGGCGTGGGCAGCTACCGCCGAGAGCGGCGACCTCGCCATGAAGCTCAAGCCGCGGGGCGACGAAGCCACGGTGCGGGACAATCTCGAGACCATTGCGCGCTACCGTCAGGCGCTCGCCCTGGCCAATCCGGATCCCAGCAGCGCGCTGCTCGGCAAGTTCAGCCTCGAGCTGCTCAAGCTCGGCGCCGACGGCAAGTGGATCGTCGCGACGCCGGACTTTGCCGGCGGAGAGATCTCGTACATCGAGGGCGAGCCGATCGGCTTTCGGGTGACCAGCAGCCACGACCGGGACGCCTACGTTGCGCTGGTGGACTTCGAAGCCAACGGAGCGGTCACGCCCCTTCGCCCCGACCGGACCTCGCCCGCCGCGCAGGAAAAGCTCCGGGGCGGCCAATCCTACGACATCGGGCCAATGGCCAAGCCGGTGCCCACGGTAACCTGGCCGGCGGGCTATCCCTACGTGGACACCGTGGATCACCTCCTCGAAGCCGAGGCGGTCGAGACCGTCAAGCTGTTCGTCACCGAGCAGCCGGCCGATTTCTCGGTGCTGGCCCAGAAGGGGGTTCGGGGAACCGGGACCGGCAAGTCTTCTCCTCTGGGAGATCTGCTGAACCGTGCCTTTCAGGGCCACACCACCCGCGGGGTGCAGATGGCGCCGGAGAGCCACGAAGGCTGGACCACCGTGGCGCGCTCCTTCGTGGTGCGGCGGCGAACCGCCACTCCAATCGCTGGAGACGGCAAGGAGGTGGAGGTCGGCAGCCTCAAGGTGGCGGCTTCGGGCGTCACCGGCACGGTTACCGCGCATCTGGGCAGCAAGGGGCGCCAGGAAGCGGCCGAGTCGCTGAGCGGCATGCTGGCGGACGCGCTGAGCGAGGCGGGCGCCGAAGTGCGCCAGTCGGTGTCGGTCTCCGGCACCACCGCTTCGGGTGCTCCGGCTCGTGGCACTACCGGCGTTGAGCTCCGCCTGCCCGATCCGGGGCCTGGATTCGGCCAGCTGGTCATGGCCACCGACGACCTCGGCGTGGTGAGCTGGCACCTGTCGCCCCCGCGGGAGCCGGTTCCGGGATCCCGCGGAGCCATCACCGGCGACGGCGGCACCCGGCGCTACCTGATCGCTCCGGACCTCCCGGCCGAGCCGGCGGCCGGCGCTACGACGCGGGGCAGCGGCCTGGCGGATTTCGGCAACAAGGTGATCCGGGAGATCGTCTTTCCGCTGATGGATCCGATGCTCGGGAAGGTGAGCGGCAAGCTGGTGGGAATGCTGGAGCAGCGCCGCTTCCCCTACCGGATCCGCCCGGTCGCGCCGGACAACTTCGCCGCCGGGGAGGCCCCGCCGATGGACGGCGAGACCTGGAAGCGGCTCGGCCAGGGCCGCGCCCTCCTCTTGCTGCACGGTCCGATGAGCCGCTCCCACATGGGCTTCGGCGGCATGCCGGCGGATTACGTGCAGGAGCTCAATCGGAAATACGAAGGCCGGGTCATCGGGTTCGACCACTTTACCCTCTCCCACGACCCCAGAGAAAATGCCAGGCGGTTCCTGGAGGCGCTGCCCGAGGGCACCACCCTCGACCTCGACATCATCAGCCATTCCCGGGGCGGGCTGGTGAGCCGGGTGCTGGTCGAGAAGCAGGACGCGCTCGAGGTCCCCGGGCGCCGGGTCCGGGTCGGGAAGTGCATTTTTGTCGGCGCACCCAACAGCGGGACGCCGCTGGCCGATCCTGCCAGCCTGGGGCGGATGGTCGATGTGATCACCAACATCGTCACGTTCATTCCGGTGCCCTACGCCACCGAGGTGCTCCGGATCCTGATGGCGGTGCTCAAGCAGGCGGCGGTGGGAGCGCTCACCGGTCTCGACGGCCTCACCGCGATGTCACCCGGCGGGAAGCTGCTCCCCTGGCTCAATGACACCGCGGAACGCACCGGCGACACTCGCTACTTCGCGGTGGCCGGCGACGCGACTCCGGCAACGCCCGGGCTCCGCCGATTCATCTTCGGCCGCGGGGTTGCCAAGCTGCTGGGCGGCCCCAACGACTTCGTCGTGCCGGTCGCGAGCGTCTCGGGCAAGAACGGCTCGAGCTGGTTTCCGATCGAGGATACTCTGGAGATCAAGGGAAACGAGGCGGTGTCGAGCGTCAGGTACTTCGAGCACGCCGGCGCGCGGATGAAGATCCTGGAGTGGCTGGGAGCCTGAGCGATGACGCAATACCTTGATTTCGAAATCCACATCGCGCCCGGCAGCGGTCAGGACTACCCGGTCGTGGTGCTGAAGTCGCCCGCCGGCGAGACCACCGGCATCCTGCGCCTCCCCTTCGATCCCTCCCAGCTCGCGAGCCAGCTTCAGGGCATCGAGACCGCGGTCCGCGACTCGGCCTTTCCGGTGCGCGGTATTGCGATGGGAGAAAGTCAGAAGGCCTCGGTCAAGGATTTCGGCACGCAGCTCTTCGAAGCGCTCTTCGTGGACCAGATCCAGGCCAAGTTCCGGATGAGCCAGGACCGGGCCCGGCTGGAGGACAAGGGGCTCCGGATCCGGCTCCGGATCGAAGCCCCCGACCTCTGCACCCTGCCCTGGGAATTTCTCTATGACGGATCCACCGGGGACTACGTGGCGCTCTCCTCCCACACGCCGGTGGTGCGCTACCTGGAATCGGACCAGCCTCCCGAAACGCTCACCGTCAAAGGCCCCATCTCGATCCTGGCGATGGTCGCCAGCCCCAACGACCGCCCCAAGCTCAACGTCAAACGGGAGCGGGAGCGGATGGAAGCGGCTACCAGGAGCCTCCAGGAGGCCGGTCTGCTCCGGCTCGAGTGGATGGAGGGATCCACCTGGCGCGACCTCCAGAATGCCCTCCGCAAGGGCCGTTACCACATCTTCCATTTTGTCGGGCACGGCGGATTCGACACCGCGGACGGCGAAGGGGTCCTGGCCTTCACCAACGAAGACGGCGGCACCCAGCTGATGAACGCCACCCAGGTGGGCCGTCTGCTGCACGACCATCCGTCGCTGCGCCTGGTGGTGCTCAACGCCTGTCTGGGCGCCAAGAGCAACACCACCGACGTCTTCTCCAGCACTTCGGCCACCCTGGTGCGCCGGGGCGTCCCGGCGGTCATCGCCATGCAGTACGAAATCAGCGACGACGCCGCGATCGAATTCTCCCGGTCCCTCTACGAGGCCCTGGGGAACGAAATGCCGGTGGACGCCGCGGTGGGCGAGGCACGGAAGGCCATCAGCATGGTGGGGGAGAAGTCGGTCGAGTGGGGCACCCCGGTGCTGCACATGCGCTCGCCCAACGGCGAGCTGTTCAAGATCGAGGGCATCACCACCAACCAGGCGAAAGCCAGCGGGGTGTACCAGCGGATGCCGAGCCGCGCCGAGCTCGCGGCGCAGATGCCGCCCGTACCCCCTCTGCCGTCCGTACCGCCCAAACCGGGATGGAGCACTACCCGGAAGGCCGCCGTCGGCGCGGTCGCTGCGGTCGTTCTGGCCGCCGCCGTTCTGGGCGCCATGAAGCTGCTCGCGCCCCAGGACAGCTGGGCGGTCTACTTCCAGGGCATCGATGGGTCGGAGCGGGCCTGGGCCCGGGACGGAGCGACCTGCAACTGGATCGAGTTCACCCAGGGAACCAGCGATACCCAGGACATCTACATCCAGCGGCCGACCGAAAGCGACGACGTCGAGCTGTTCAACTTCAACAACAACGAGACCCTGCTGTTCCCCCGCGGCGGCGGCTGGGTCTCGGTCGACAGCGGCAAGGGCGGTGGCCTCATCAACCTGGGCGTGCGAGTGACTACGGGATGGGAGGAACAACCCAAGGTGCTGCCGGAGTGCGAGAGGTAGGAGAAGTCATTGCGAGGGGCGAAGCCCCGAAGCAATCTCAGAGATCGCCACGGCCCCTTCGGGGCCTCGCGATGACTTGTCCTAGGACATCACCAGGATGAGGATATAGAGCAGCAACCCCGCGACGATCAGCCCCGGCACCACCTTCGCCCACGGCCCGCTGCCGGGAGCCCTGGGGAACACCGCTTCCTCCGCGGCCGCCTGCCCCGCCAGATCGAAGAGTGTTCCGTCCGCCGATCGCATGTGCAGCACCGGAGTGCCCCACTCGAATGCCCCCCCGGCCAGAAGCGAGATCGCCTTCCGTCCCTCGGCTACTGCCCCGTCCACCGGCAATCCGCCGGCCAGCCCGCCGTAAAACTCCCGGGAGAACTCGATCGCCGCGTCGTCGGAGACCGGATGCTGCATCGCCACCACCGCGGGAAGCCCCCGGCGCATCAGCACCGCGGCGGTGCTGGAGAACCGGCTGGCCTCGTCGCCCCGGGCGCCGTCGCAGGCGTTGAGCACGGCGAGCCTGAGGGAGCCGTGGTCCGCCAGCAGGCGGCCCAGCTGGGTGGCGGGCAGCGGCACCGAGACGCCATCGGCTCCGGTCAGCAGCAGGATGCCTTCGCCCGAGGCCTGATCGAATCCCCCGTGCCCGATGAAATGGAAGACGTGCCAGGGACCGGCCTCGGGCCGCATCGCGCGCTGGAGGGCGGTGCTCCCGTCCCCTTCCAGCCAGGTGAGGGTCGCCTCGCCTTTCGCGACCAGCGGGGCGAGGGCCTGCTCCATCCGCTCCCGCTCATGGGACACCGAGAGGGTCGGGAGATCGCGGGGACCCGAGACCATCGCGAGAATGCGGAGCGGTGGCTCCACCGCGAGCGGCGCGATCCCCCGCCCCAGCTCGAGGTGCCGGATAATTGGCGTGGCGGTGGAGAGGGAAACGAAGTCGCCCTCTTCCTCGTCGAAGAGCAGCTCCCAGGGCAGCATTGCGACTGCGGGGGAATCGATCCGGAGCCGGACCCGGAGCCCCTTGCCGCTTTGGGTGGCCAGAGCCCGGCTGGTGCGGTAACAGCCCCGTACCGACTCCGGCATCACCCCCCGGAACAGCGCGGCGCCGAACTCGGGCACCGAAACGGTGGGCTCGGCCTGACCCATGTTGACGCCGCGAGCGCCGCCGCCGCTCCGCACCGAGCGCTCCACCGAGGCCACCCGGGCCTCCAGCTCGGCTCCGCTCCAGGGAAGCGACAGCACGCCGCGCGCCTCGCCTGCGGGAGAGCGGAGCACCTCCACCGGCATGACGCCTTCCGCGCCCGCGCCGATCCGGAGCTCGAAGTCGAGGTATTCCACCTTCAGCGAATCAGCCGGAACCGCATGAAGTTGTCGTCGGCCTGAGGATTGTTGGTGAGAATTCCGTCGGGCCGCACGCCCAGGAAGCGGCCGGTCGCCTTCTGGCGGAGCCGGAAGGTCGTCCCATCGGGCTCCGGCACGATGATGAATCGGGTGAAGTCGTCCTCCACCTGGGCCAGGGTGCTCACGATCCAGTCCTCGTGTCCGGGAGCATGGAGATACCGGCCGCTGGCCTTGACCCGGATCCGGTAGGAGCCATCGGGCTGCGCCTCCAGGATGAACCGGGTGAAGTCGTCGTCGGGCTGCCAGCGGGTCGAGAGCTTCCGGTCGCCGTTGCCATCCTCGTGCCAGAAGAGCCCGTTGGCCACGACCCGGATGCGGTACTCCCCGTTCAAGTTGGGCGGGGGGGGCGGCGGAGGAGGCGGCGGCGGTGGAGGAGGCGGCGGTGGTGGAGGTGGCTGGCTTCGGAGCCGGTTCAGCTCCGCCGCCAGGGCGTCCCGCTGCTGCTCCACCCGGGTGATCTCTGCCACGAGCTGGGGAATCGTCCGCCCCTGGGCGTCGGTCGCGGCCACCCCTGCGCCGGGCGGGGGCGGGTCCGGCAGATCCACCCGTTTGACCGGCGGCGGCACGAACGTGGGGCCGGTGCCGTCGTCTCGCATCCCTGCGGAGGAGTTTTGCACCAGGTTGAGGCACTTGCTGGCGGTCCGGTACACGGTCGAGAACTTCTGCTTGAGGGCCCGGTCGAAGTCCGGCGCGGTCTGGAGCGAGCCGTCCCGGCTGGCCACCTGGTAGTAGGCAAAGAGGTAGCTCAGCGCCTCCAGGTAGTCCGACCGTCTGCCCCGCCCGCAGTCGTCGGTTACTTTGGCCGCCCGCGCCCGGGCCTCGGTGTACAGCTCATGGGTGGGCACGCTGGAGAGCGACCGCTGGGCCGCGAGCGGCGCGGCAGGAAGCAGTGCCCCGAGGCCCAACAGGAAAGAGATCGGCAGGTATGTCCGAGTCATCCTCGCCTCCCCGGTCATGGAACGAAGAAAAAGCGGGTGAAGTCGTCATTCGGCTGGGCCAGGGCTGTGACCAGGCCGGGATTACTCAGCTCCTCGAGGAGGTAGCGGCTTCTGGCCCGGGCCATAATTCGATAGGAGCCGTCCGGCTGCTGGAACATGAGGAAGACCGAATCGCCGTCGTTGGCCACTTGCACCGAGCCGATCTGGTAGTTGCTGCTCACGTAGAGGTATCGGCCGGTCCCCTTGTTCCGGATCCTCCAGCCGCCGTCTCCCGACGACTCGATGGTGAATCGGGTGTAATCGTCGCCGGTTTGAGCCCGGGTCGAGAGGAGATTCGTTCCGGGACCGGGGGCGAAGTACCAGTAGCGGCCGCTGCCCTTGACCCTGACCTGGTACTCCACGCCGGTGCGCGCGGGGGTGGGTGGCGGCGGGGGAGGCACCGCCGGAGCCGCCGCGAGGTTCCGGAGGCGAGTGACCTCCGCCGCGAGGGCATCCCGTTGCTGCTCGACCCGGGTGATTTCCTGCCGGTACATCGAGCGTTCCTGCGGGAACGCCTCGATGATGGCGACCAGCTGGGGAATGGTCCGTCCCTGCGCATCGGTTGTGACCGGTGCCGGCCCCTCGACCACCGCCTGGACCGGCGCCGATTCCGGCGCATTGGGCAGCTGGATACCGGGGTCCTGCACTGCTGGCCGAGCCAGAGAGGGGCCATCAGTCTTCGAGGCTGACGAGGCGTTCTGGGCGTAGGCCTGGAGGCAGTGCCGCGCCCGGGCGACCACTTCGGTGAAGTGCTGCCCGAACACCTGGGCGAACCGAGGATCTCTCTGGAGCGAGCCGTCCCGGCTCGCCGCCTGGTGATAGGCGTAGAGATAGGCGACCCCGTCCAGGTAGACGTCGAGGTCACCCTTGCATTCCTTGCGGATCCGCTCCGCCTTGCTCCGGCCCAAATCGTACAGCCTGCGAGTGTTCAGCGGCTCGAGATCGAGCTGGCCGGCGACCGGCGGGGGCGGAAGCAACCCACCGAGCAGCAGGAGCGGGACGAGCCGGCGGCAGGCACGGATCATCGGTGCCTCCTTCCGATCAGGGTTTCGATGGCGCGGCGCCTGGAGCCGGCGGCGGTGCGGGAGGCTCCGCCGGCAGCTCGTACTCACCGGCCGGCGTATCGCCCGCGTCGAAGGTTCGGAGGTACCCGGAGGCGTCGGTCACGTCGATCCGGTGGTTCACGGCAATGGTGGTGATCATGAGCGCCACGCCGAGGGTGATCATGATCAGCCCGGACGACACCCGGCGCTGAGAGGTTGGAGTCTCGCCGGGTTCCTGGAGCTTGCCGAGGATGAACCCGGCGCCCAGGAGCGACAGGATCATCCCGGTCACGAAGCCCATGTAGCCCTTCCAGATCCGGGCCATGAGCGCCGCGTTGACCTGGTGGTATCGCCGCTGGGTGGTGCCGACGTCGAGGATGGCCAGGGTCTTGAGCTGGGCCACCCGGAGCCGGTCGGTGTCGGACTTGGGCGGGGTGCTGTCGATGGCGTCGAAGGCCGGCGCCAGGTCCATCGCCGGGGCGCGGCGGATGGTGGAGTGGAGGTAGGTGAGCTGAACCAGGCTCACCACGAAGAAGAAGGTGGTGAGACCGATCAGGAGCTGCGCCATCAGCGGCAGCATACGTTGCTGCCAGACCTGGTCGCTTCCCTGCATGGTGATCCTTCAGGGGGGAGAGGTGGAACCGGTGGTTCCACGCACTTTAGAATACCTGGAGGTTCGGACCTCTGCCAGCGGCGGGTCGGCCCAAGCCGACCCCCTTTCATTTCCAGCCCGTTGGGTCAAACCGGCCACTACCACCTGCAGCGGCTCGGCTTGACAACCAGCCTGCATCGGGCGACCGTAGCGGGCACTTCCCTATCGAGGGTCTGCTATGCGCGAGAATCTGAAGATTTCCCTCCTGTTCGCCATGGGACTGGGCGCGCTCTCGGCGTGCGGCAACGGCGAAGAGGCTGGCTCGGCCGACACCACCCAGACCGCGGCGGCCCCGGCCCGCAGCCTGTACGACCGGCTGGGCGGGAGAGACGCCATCGTGGCCGTGGTCGATTCCTTCGTGGTGATCGCCGCCGCGGACGGGCGCATCAACAAGAAGTTCGCCCGGAGCGACATCGCCCGGGTCAAGACCATGCTGGTCGAGCAGATCTGTGCCCAGACCGGCGGCCCCTGCACCTATACCGGCCGGTCCATGAAGGAAGCCCACCTCAACATGGGCGTCACCGAGGGAGAGTTCAATGCGCTGGTGGAGGACCTGGTCACTACGCTCAAGGCCTTCAATGTGCCGCAGGCCGAGCAGGATGAGCTGCTGGCCGCGCTGGGTGCGATGAAGGGAGACATCGTGGAGGTCCAGAGCCCGGCGACCGGCACCCCGCTCCCGGGCAGCTTCGTTCCAGCCAAAGGGACTCCGTAACCATGCGATACAAACTCGCCGCCGCGATCGCGGCTTGGTGGCTCGCCTTCCCTGCTTCACCCGCCATTGCGCAGGGCGCGGCCCCGGCCGGGCCGACCCCGGAATCCATGTGCGGGCTCCTGACCAAGGCCCAGGTCGAAAAGGAGATCGGCCGGAAGCTCTACAGCGGGCCCGAGGGAATGCGGATCGGAGGCGGCGTGGTCTGTGATTTTGACGGGGGCGAAGCCCAGGTGATGCTGTTCACCGGGACCAATTCCGAAGCCAACTGGGAGGGAATGCTGAAGCGGTTCGGGCACGAGAAGGCCAAGCGGACCCCGGTACCGGGACTGGGCGCGCCGGCCTACGTGATCTATCCCCCGCCCAAGAACCAGTATCAGGAAACGGTCGCCATGCTGGTGGTTACGATCGGGCAGGGCACTTTGATCGTCTCGTCGTCCGTCAACAAGGGCGAGCCGGCCGAGAAGGCTCTGGCCCCCACGATTGCCCTGACCAGGCTGGTGCTGCCCAAGCTCAAGTAGGTCGGGAGCCCGCGCTGGCGGAATACCCGGGGGAAGAACCGAATCCAGGCCCCGGACGTTACTCTTCTGCGACCATGCCCTCATCTCTCTCTTGCCCCGGTTCGTTTCAGGAGCTCCCTCAGCTTGACCCGTTCTCGAATGCCCCGCAACCTCGCTTTCTACCTGGACCGTAACTCCTCGAACCAATTGAACACGACCTGGAATCGAGTTGTGGTGGTGGGATCGGCCTTGATCATCAGGAATCGTCCGCCGGGACCCATGGTCCAGTTCCCGGTCTGGGTAAAGTCGTAGGGCCGGGTGAACAAGGCCGTCGGCGTGCCCTTCAGCTCGAACCGCGGGCCGGTCTGCACCGGAACGGCCAGGATCGTGTTTCCCCGCCGATAGTAGAGCTCGGAACCGTCTGCAGCCCATGCCGGGTCCACGCCTCCGCCGGCGGATACGGCTTCCCGTTGCCCCCCTTCCGGAAAGGCCTGAACGTAGATCTCGTTGGTGCCTGACGCATCGGACTGGTATGCCAGCCAACGTCCGTCCGGCGATAGGGCAGGCTCTTGTTCGATGGCGGGCGTGGCAACCAGCCGCCGCAAGGACCCGTCGCGAACCGACACGGCCACCACATCCCCCCCGCTGTAGCTCAGCAGCTGATCGCCGGCCACCCATTGCTTCGGAAAGGTGCCAGCCCGCGCCGGATTGTGGATTGCGACCGGGTCGCTCGAGAAGGGAAAGCTCCGCCAGCCCAGGCCTAGAGCTCTGCCTCCGAGAAAGGCCAGCCGCCTGCCATCCGGAGACCACACGCCCCAGCCATCGTGCCCGGGGGTCTGCTGTCGTTCGGCTGTCCCCCGCAACAGGTCCACCACCCAGAGATCGGAAGGCCGGGGATCGACCGTGACGGCCGCGTAGCGTCCATCCGGCGACACCGCGGGAAACCGGTACCCGCGCGGCTCGGCGGGAACCGCCGTCTCGCGACCATCCCGGTCCACCAGCGCCAGGGTACGGTTGAAGCTGGCCCGGACGTAAACCAGGGTTCCGGCGCCCGGCGCCACCGCAAAGAACCCGGCGCCGGACCCGGGGCCCCGGAACACCTCATCGAGCACCGGGAACTCCGAGCCGGTGATCCGCTGCCGCCGGAGATCGAAAGACACTGCCCTGACTCGCCGGTCTTCGTTCAGGAACACCAGATGTCCCGTCGGGATGTAGCGGGCATCGTCGCCTGCCAGAAGCCATTTTGTGCTCTGGTCATCGAGATCCACCACGATCGTCCCGGAGTCGGTGGAGGCGAGGGCGTGCCTGGCCCCAGGCAGAAAATGCGGCCAGCGCGCGAACCGGAACATGCTGTCGAGCGGTATCAGTGCCGGGGGAGCCCCCGGGCCATTGAGCAGGAAGAGCCCGCTGTCGGTCGCGAAGAGAATGCGGTTGTCGGGACCCCAGCTCCCGCCGAAGGTCGCGCCCCTGGTGGCACAGACCACGATCGGCGCCGCTCCCGTCACCGAGACCCGAAAGAGAGAGTTGTCCCGGAAAAACCCGATCCACCGGCCATCGGGAGAAAAGAACGGCTGGGTCGCTCCCCTGGTGCCTTCAAGCGCGCGGGCGGCCAGGCTGTTGAGGTCACGCACGAACAGCTCCGGCCCGCTGCCGGAATCGGCAAGGAACGCCAGCCGGGTCCCGTCCGGGGAGATGTCGAAGGGATCCGATCGGGAGGGTGCGATCGACAGCTGCTGCCCATCGGGAAGGTGGATCTGCACCCGGGAGACCAGAGCCGGCAGCGGGGCACGCTGCCAGCCCAGCCACGCCACCACCAGCGCCACCGCGGTGAGCGCCGGCCAAAGCAGTCGCCGCCACGGCGGCACCCTTTCGATCCGGGCCACTGCTTCATGCTCGGTAGCGAGCCG
>DATFGC010000264.1:0-10149 GCA_035249765.1 Gemmatimonadales bacterium
TTCGATCGTGCAGTGGCATTCTCGCTGGTGCGGCAGCTCCCGGCGGATCCGCGCGAGGCCCATGGGCTCGACTTCGAGCGCCTGGGCCGGACCCTCGATCTGCTGGCCCTGGAGCGCCTGGCCATTCCGTTCGATGCCCAGACCCAGTTCTACCGGATCCTGACCCGGGGGCCGCGGGAGACCCGGCGACGCTTCGCCCAGCTGGCGCCGCGGTTTGGCTTCACCTCGCCCCCTGCTGAGGGCTGAAGGCTGATGGCTGAAGGCTGAGGGCTGAAGGCTCTACTTCTTGAGCACCACTTCGAAGGGCGCCCGCACCACCAGGCGATAGGAATACTCCCACCGGGATTTCGAGAGGGCGATGCTCTTGAGGTTGTCCACCCGGTGGAACCTGAGCTCCCCGTCCAGGGTGACATCGCCCTCGATGGCGGCGCGCCGCAGGATTCCCACTTCCCAGTACTTCCTCCGGGAGCGGTAGAAAGCGGGATTGACCCCCACGGAGTTGTAGTTGTTGTCTCCCTCCTGGGCCAGGAAATCCCGGCCCCACCAGGAAATCGAGAACAATTCGAACCAGCCCCGCGGCGTGACGCCGGCCCGCAGGTACCATCCGCTGCCCTTGTCGGGCCGGCCCGGCGGGGCGGCGGGGTCCACGTTGCCCGAGCTCCGGAGCCGGAACAGCGCCAGCGAGCTCTTCCCCAGCCAGCCGAGCGAATCCGCGATGGTCAGGCCAAGGCCCGAGGCGACGTTGTTGGTGACCGGGACGCCGGCGTCGAAGAGCTGTCCGCCATGGTGGAGGCCGTGGAGCTGGCTCTCCAGGGTGAGCAGCGGGAGAGGGCGGACCCGCACCACCCAGCCGTAGTCGAACACCTCCCGCTGGCCTTCGAGATTGAGCTTCTGCCAGTTGAGGAAGACGTCACCGTCCCAGAGCCGGCGCCGCTCCCGCCAGCTCAGCCCGTACTCGATCGGCCGGGTCAGCTCGAGGGTGCTCACCGCCAGGGGATCGAGCATTCCCCGGCGGCGCTCGGGAAACATGGTTCCCAGGGTTCCGGTCGAGGTGGCGGTACGGTACTGAAAGGTGATCACCGGCTTCACCGTGGCCAGGAACTCGTCCGAGCCGGAGCGGTGATCGGCGAACCCGCCCACATACACGGCGGTGCGCTCTCCGGTGCGAAGTCTGAGCGCCGAGCGCAGCTGGCCGCCCAGGATGGTCTCGCCGACCCGGTAGGGCGTAAAGAATTCGGTGTTGTCGCCGTAGAGCGTCGCGGTGGTGGTCCAGACCAGCGATTGCGCGGCAGCGGGAACGGCGCGCGGCACCAGAACGAGCGTGACGCCAAAGGCGCGCGCGAGCCATGACATGCCGGGCAATATCGTTAAGTTTCCGCGCTATGACTACTCCGCACCCCTCGCGCGTCGTCACGGTCGGATTGCCCCAGATGCGGGCCAGCCCCGACCCGAAGGAAACCCTGCAGCGGACCGTCGCCGCCATTCGCGATGCCGCCGAACGGGGCGCGCAGATCGTCTGCACCGAGGAGCTCTTTCTCGGTCCCTATTTCTGCCAGTGCGAGGACCACGAATACTTCCGGCTGGCGGAGCCGATTCCCGGACCGACCACCAGCGCCCTGTCGGTCCTGGCGAAGGAGCTGGGGATCGTCATCGTCGCTTCGCTGTTCGAGAAGCGGGCCGAAGGTCTCTATCACAACACCGCCGCCATCATCGACGCGGATGGCACCTACCTGGGCAAATACCGGAAGATGCACATTCCGGACGACCCCCAGTACTACGAAAAGTTCTATTTCACCCCCGGCGACCTCGGCTTTCGGGCCTGGGACACCCGCTTTGCCCGGATCGGAGTCCTGGTGTGCTGGGACCAGTGGTACCCCGAAGCGGCCCGGCTCACCGCGCTCCAGGGCGCGGAGATTCTCTTCTATCCCACGGCGATCGGCTGGCTTCCCCCCGAAAAGGAAGAGTTTGGCGAGCGACAGCAGTCCGCCTGGGAAACCATTCAGCGGTCCCACGCCATCGCCAACGGCTGCTACGTGGCCTCGGTCAACCGGGTGGGCCTGGAGCCCGGCCCGGCGGGCGGGCTCGAATTCTGGGGCGGGAGCTTCGTCGCCGATCCCAGCGGCCGGATCCTGGCCCGGGCCGGGAGCGGCGAGGAGACCCTGGTGGTGCCCTGCGATTTGAGCCAGGTGGGCGTGGCCCGCACCCACTGGCCCTTCCTGCGCGACCGGCGCATCGATGCGTACGCCGGGATGACGTCGCGATACCTCGACGGTGAGCAGTGAGCGGTGAGCCGTGAGCGGGACAAGCCTTCCGCCCCGCTCACCGCTTACCGCTCACCGCTCACCGGCTTCGCTCGGCTTCCGCATGCCGGCGGAGTGGTCGCCCCACCGCGGCACCTGGCTGAGCTGGCCCCACAAGACGGAGTCGTGGCCGGGGAAATTCGAGCCGGTGCCGCTGGTGTTCGCGGAGATCGTGCGGCACCTGGTGCCGCGGGAAACCGTGCATATCAACGTGGCCGGCCCGGAGCAGGAGGCGGAGGTTCGCGAGCTGCTGCGCCGCGCCGCGGTTCCCGGCGAGGCGGTGCGCTTCCATCATCACCCCACCGACGATGCCTGGTGCCGGGATCACGGTCCCATCTTTCTGGAGCGCGACACGGCGGGAGAGCGGGAGCAGCTCATCCTGGACTGGGGCTACAACGCCTGGGGCGGGAAATACCCTCCCTTCGAGCTCGACGACGTGGTGCCGACCCGGATCGCCCGGGAGCTCGGCCTTCCGGTGGTCTCACCCGGGATCGTGCTCGAGGGGGGGAGCATCGATGTCAACGGGGCCGGCCTCCTGCTGACCACCGAGCAGTGCCTGCTCAATTCCAACCGGAATCCCACCCTGTCCAAGGCGGAGATCGAGGGCTACCTGAGGGATTATCTCGGAGTCCGGAAGATCCTCTGGCTGGGGGACGGGATCGAGGGCGACGATACCGACGGGCACATCGACGACCTGACCCGGTTCACCGACCCGGGCACCGTGGTGACGGTGGTGGAGGAAGATCCTCGCGACACCAACTACGGACCGCTGCGCGACAATCTCGCCCGGCTGCGCGGGATGACCGACGAAGCCGGCCGGCCGTTCCGGATCGTCGAGCTGCCGATGCCTCCCGCGCTGTATCAGGACGGCCAGCGGCTGCCGGCCAGCTACGCCAACTTCTACATCGCCAACGGCGTGGTGCTGCTGCCGGGCTATGACGCCCGGCGCGACGCCGCCGCCCGCGACGCCCTCGCCCCGCTGTTTCCGGGGCGGCGGATCGAGATCATTCCCTGCATCGATCTGGTCTGGGGACTGGGGGCGATTCATTGCGTGACCCAGCAGTGGCCTGCTTGATGTAGGCATTGGGCAGTGGGAAATAGGCAGTCGGCAATGGGCAATTGGCAGTGGACAGCCTAGCTATTGCTATTGCCGATTGCCGATTGCCGATTGCCGATTGCCCCATGCCCTAGCTTTCTCCCCCCACCATCTCTTCCAGGGCCGCCACCAGCGCATCGGGCGAGAAGGGCTTCTGCAGGAACGTCTGCCGGGGATGGGAACGGATTTCCTCACTCACTTCGTCTCCGGTGTACCCCGAAAGGAAGACGACCGGAAGGTCGGGACGGAGCCGGCGCAACCGGCCGACCAGCTCCCGTCCTCCCATGCCGGGCATGACCACATCGGACACCACCGCATCGATGTGGGGCTGATCGCGGTTCAGCAGCTCCAGCGCCTCGGCGCCGGTGCGCGCCTCCACCGCCCGGTAGCCGTACTGCTCCAGTACCCGCCGGGTCAGCCGCCGCACCCCCTCATCATCCTCCACCAGCAGCACGTTGGCCTTGCGGAGCGCGCCCGGCGGGGTATGCCGCGGGGCGACCGCTTCGCGGGGCGGCGCCGCCGACTCGGCAATCCGGGGTAGAAAAATCCGGATCACGGTGCCCTGGGCCGGCTCGCTCTCCACGGTGATCACTCCGTTGCTCTGCTGCACGATGCCGTAGACCGTGGAGAGCCCGAGTCCGGTGCCCTCGCCGACCGGCTTGGTGGTGAAGAACGGCTCGAAGATCATGGACTGGGTGATCCGGTCCATCCCGGTGCCGGTGTCCTGGACGCTGAGCGAGACGTAGTCGCCGGGAGGGACGCCTCGGGTGCTGGGATCCTCCCGGCCGGGCACCACGAGCCGGCGGCGGGTCTCCAGGGTGAGGGTGCCGCCATTGGGCATCGCATCCCGCGCGTTGACCGCGAGATTGAGGAGCACCTGCTCGAGCTGGCTGGGATCGGCGCGCACCCAGCCCAGGTCGCGTCCCGGCACCGTGATGATAGAGATGTGCCCCCCGATCACCCGGCCCAGCATCCGCTCCATCTCCTGCATCAGCTGGTTGAGGTCCACCTCGCGAGGCACCAGCACCTGGCGGCGGCTGACCGCGAGCAGCTGCCGGGTCAGGGAGGTCGCCCGATCGGCGGCGCTCCGGATTTCGCGGACTTCGCCGAGCCGGGGATCCTCTTCGGCGAACTGGGTGGAGAGTACATCGGCGTAGCCCCGAATGACGGTGAGCAGATTGTTGAAATCATGCGCCACCCCGCCGGCCAGTCGTCCCAGGCTGTCCATCTTCTGGGACTGGAGCAGCTCCTCCTGGAGCCGCTTCTCATCGGTGATGTCCACCATCACGCCGTTCCACACCACTCGTTCCGGATCGCTGAGCTTGACCGAGGTCGCGATGTCCCGGAGCCAGGAGATCCTGCCGTCGGCCCCCCGGACCCGGAATTCGAAGCTCCAGGGAGCCTGCTTCTGGGAGGCGCAGTCGAACGCGGCGGACATCTCGGAGCGCTCCGGCGGCAGCATCCGGCCCCAGGCCTTTTCCCGGTCGGCGTAGATCTCGGCCGGCCGCGCCCCGAGCAGATCCCGGGCCCGTTCGCTCACGAACGCAAACCGCTCCTCCTCTCCGGGGCCCACCACGTACTGGTACACCACCCCCGGAACCGCCGAGGTCACCCGGAGGAGCTGCTCTTCCCGCTCCAGCAGCGCCTGCTGGGCGCAGTGCTGCTCGGTGATGTCGGAGATCGAGAGCACCACCGCGGTGATGGTGCGGTCCGGGTCGCGCAGCGGCGCCGCATTGACCGAGAGGAAGGTGTAGTCGCCGCCGGGCCGCTCCAGCACGATCCGGGCGTCCTGCACCGGCTCCCCGGTGGCCACCACCCGCCGGGCCGGCCGGGCCGTGTCGGGCAGCGGAGCCCCGCTCGGGGTGAGGAACCGCCACCCCGAGGGAAGGTCCACCCGGTCCGCCAGCTGGTCGCGGGTCAGACCCAGCACCGCCTCGGCGCGGGAATTGAGGAACAGCACTCGGCCGGCCGGATTCACCACCAGGATGCCGGCCACACTGGTCGCCAGAATCCCGTCCAGGAGATCGCGCTCGGCGCGGAGCGCCGCCTCGGCGCGCTTGCGCTCGGTGATGTCGCGCACGACCGCCTGGGCCAGACCCTCCGCGGTTCGGCGGATGCTCAGCTCGGCGATGAAGCTGGAGCCGTCCTTGCGACGGAGCCGCCGCTCCCGAAGCACGACCGAGGTCCGGGACAGCTCCTCCCAACCCAGGGGCGTCGCGGCCAGATCGGCCGGATCGTACAGCGCGGGGAGCGGCACCTGGAGCAGCTCCTCCGGGGTGTACCCCAGCATCTCGGCAACCCGCTCATTGGCCAGGAGGAGGCGTCCTTCCGGGGACGCCACCACGATCCCGTCGGACGCCTGCTCCAGCACGTGGCGATAGCGGGTTTCGCTCTCCTGGAGCACCCGCTCGCGGGTGGTGCTGGCCCGGCGGGCCCGCTCCAGGCGGGACCCCAGCATGTTGGCGAGCGCAAACAGCGCCATGAAGGCCAGCAGCCGATCCACATCGTCCCGGGCGGCGATGTCGAAGGAGCCGGCCGGCTGCAGCAGGAAGTACACTGTGGCGAGGGCGAGGAAAATCTCCACCGCGAGGGCGGGCAGCACCCCCGCCACCAGCAGCGTCGAGAGCGCGGCGAGACTGGCGGGGAGGAACGGGATCGGGGTGAAGTAGTCGGGCAGCAGCACGATCATCGCGAGGGCGGTGACGGTGGACAGGGTGGCCACCAGAATGCGCAGCCGCCGGTCGTCCCCACCCTCCGGGTAGAGGCGCATACTCAGGAATCCACCCGCATCGGATTCTTCCCCAGGTAGAGTAGATTGAAACTCATCCCCTCACCCCCCAGACCATGCCCGCGTTGATCGAGTGTGTGCCGAATTTCAGCGAGGGACGGGACCTCGAGGTGATTCGGAAGATTACCGCCCGGATCGAATCGGTTGAAGGGGCGACGCTGCTCCACGTCGACCCCGGCAAAGCCACCCATCGCACCGTGGTGACCTTCGCCGGCGCCCCCGCCGCGGTGGTGGAGGCGGCGTTCCGGGCCATCGCGACCGCAGCCGAGGCCATCGACATGCGGCGGCACCGCGGGGAGCACCCGCGCATGGGCGCCACCGACGTCTGCCCCCTGGTCCCGATCTCCGGGATCAGCCTGGAGGAGACCGCCGAGCTGGCCCGGCAGCTCGGCGAGCGAGTCGGGCGGGAGCTGGGCATCCCGGTCTACCTGTACGAAGCATCGCAACCCGATCCCGCCCGCCAGAACCTCTCGGTAATCCGCTCTGGGGAATACGAAGGGCTCCCCCAGAAGCTCGCCGATCCGGCCTGGAAGCCCGACTTCGGCCCGGTCGCGTTCAACCCCCGGTCCGGCGCGACGGTCATCGGGGCCCGGGACTTCCTGGTCGCCTTCAACGTCAACCTCAACACCACGTCGACCCGCCGGGCCAATGCGGTGGCGTTCGACGTGCGGGAGAGCGGCCGGGGAGAGCCGCCCAACAACATTCCGGGCACTCTCAAAGCGGTCAAAGCGATTGGCTGGTACATCGAGGAATATGGGATCGCTCAGGTCTCCATGAATCTGACCGACCTCCGGGTCACCCCGCTCCACCTCGCGTTCGACGAAACCTGCCGGGCGGCGGAGAAACGCGGCCTCCGGGTGACCGGCTCCGAGCTGGTGGGTCTGATTCCGCTGGCCTCGATGCTGGAGGCGGGCCGGCATTACCTGAGGAAGCAGCAGCGCTCGCTCGGCGTTTCGGAGCGCGAGCTGATCCGGATCGCGGTCCGGTCGCTCGGCCTCGCCGATCTCACCCCGTTCGACCCGGCCCAGCGCATCATCGAGTACCGGTTACGGGCGCCGGGCGACCGCGCGCTCGCCGGTCTCACCCTGGAGGAATTCGCCGACCTGACCGCCTCCGAATCGGTGGCGCCGGGAGGAGGGTCGGTTTCCGCGGCAGTCGGCGCGCTGGGCCTCTCCCTGGGCGCCATGGTGGCCAACCTGTCCTCCCACAAGCGGGGCTGGGACGACCGCTGGGAAGAATTCTCCCGCTGGGCCGAGCAGGCTCAGACGCTCAAGGACCGGCTGCTCGGGCTGGTGGATGAAGACACCCGGGCGTTCAACAAGGTGATGCAGGCGCTTGCCATGCCCAAGGCCACCGTCGAGGAGAAGCGGGTCCGCGCGGAGGCGCTCCAGGCCGCGAACCTCGGCGCCCTCACGGTTCCCTGGCAGGTGATGCAGGGCGCGGCGGAGGGCTGGGATCTCATCGCCGCCATGGCCCGGGACGGCAATCCGGCCTCGGCGTCTGACGCGGGCGTCGGGGCGCTGGCGCTCCGCGCCGCCATCCGGGGCGCCTGGCTCAACGTGCGCACCAACGCCACCGGTATCGAAGACAAGCGGGCCATAGCCGGGATCCTGGCCGAGGGGGCCCGTCTCGACACCGAGGCCGCCGCGCGGGAGGAGGAGATCCTGGGGGTTGTCGAGACCAAGATGGCAGGGTGAGCGGTGAGCGGTGAGCGGGAACCGACCCACACCGCTCACCGCTCACCGCTCACCGTCCAGATCGTCTCTCCCCCCCGCACTGTCCGCACACAGGCGTTGGGGCGCAGGTGATAGAGCCAGTGCTCGACCGACTCGGCATCGATGACGGCGAAGTCGGCTGCCTTGCCGGCCTCGAGCGAACCGACCTCCCGCTCCATGCCGATCGCCCGGGCCGCGACGATGGTGGCGCCCTTGAGCACTTCCGCCGGCGTCATCCGCTGGAGGGTGCAGGCGAGGGTCATCGCCACCGGCAGGTGATAGCTGGGGGCCGATCCTGGATTGAAATCGGTGGCCACGGCGACCGGGACGCCGGCAGCGAGGATCCGGCGCGCCGGAAGCGGATTCACCCCGAGGTAGAGCGACGCGAAGGGAAGGCTCACCGCCACGACGCCGGCCCGGGCCATCCGCTCGACGCCCGGTCCGGAGATGCACTCCAGATGATCGGCGGACGCGGCCCCGACCTCGGCGGCCAGCTCCGCGCCACCGGAAGAGGTGAGCTGGTCGGCGTGCAGCTTGGGCCGCAAGCCGTGGCGCTTGCCCGCTTCGAGAATCCGGCGGCCTTCCTCGATGGAGAACGCGGTTTCCTCCACGAAGACATCGCAGAACCGGGCCAGGCCTTCTGCGGCGGCCCGGGGGATGATCTGCTCGATCACCAGCGCGATGTAGTCGGCTCGCCGGTCACGGAACTCCGGCGGCACGACGTGGGCGGCCAGCAGGGTGGGAACCAGCCGGTGGCCCTCGCCGGCCAGATCGCGGTACACCCCGAGAATCCGGAGCTCGCTCTCGAGCGAGAGTCCGTAGCCGCTCTTGGCTTCCACGGTCGTGACGCCCAGCCGGCTCATCGCCGCGAGGTGGGTGCGGCAATGCTCCAGCAGGTCGCTGGTCGAGGCGGCCCGGGTCTTCGCCACCGTCGAGGCGATCCCGCCACCCGCCGCGGCGATCTCGAGATAGCCGGCCCCGCGAATCCGTTGCTCGAACTCCTCGGCGCGCCAGCCGGCAAAAGCAAGGTGGGTATGGCAGTCCACCAGTCCCGGGATGACCAGCCTGCCTTGCGCCGACTCGGCGGGCCAGTCCCGAAATGCGGCGGGCAGCTCGGCCTCGGGGCCCGCCCAGCGAATGATTCCCTCGGTCCAGGCCAGTGACGCGTTGGGTACCAGGTTCAGGTCGCCCTGCGGCCCCGTCGGCAGACAGCGGGCGAGGAGCCCGATGTTGGTGAGGAGCCGCACTAGAACAGCGTGAACGGTGAACGGTGAACGGTCAACGGGACCCGCCCTGCGAGCTTGTACCGTTGACCGTTGACTGTTGACCGTTGACGTCATTGATCATGGGCAGGTCCACCCCCCGCTCCCGGGCGGTCCGGATGGCCTCCTCGTATCCGGCGTCGGCATGGCGCATCACTCCGGTGCCGGGGTCGGCGGTCAGCACCCGCTCGAGCCTTCGGGCTCCGCTTTCGGTCCCGTCGGCCACGATCACCATCCCGGCGTGAATGGAGTATCCGATCCCCACGCCCCCCCCGTGATGGAGCGACACCCAGCTCGCCCCGCAGGCGGTATTGAGCAGGGCGTTGAGCAGGGGCCAGTCGGCGATGGCGTCGCTGCCGTCCTTCATCCCTTCGGTTTCGCGATTGGGGGAAGCCACCGAGCCGGTGTCGAGGTGGTCCCGGCCGATCACGATCGGCGCCTTGACCTTGCCGCTGCTGACCAGCCGGTTGAACCGGAGTCCCAGCTCGGCCCGCTCCCCGTACTCGAGCCAGCAGATCCGGGCGGGGAGCCCCTGGAACTGGACCTTATCTCTCGCGTGGCCGATCCAGCGGGCCAGTCCCTCGTTGCCGGGGAAGGAAGCCAGCACTTCCCGGTCGGTCACGGCGATGTCCGCGGGATCGCCGGAAAGGGCGGCCCAGCGGAACGGGCCGGCGCCCCGGCAGAACAGGGGCCGGATGAAGGCGGGCACGAACCCTTCGATTTCGAAGGCGCTGCTCATGCCCCGGCGGTCGGCTACCTGGCCCCGGATGTTGTTGCCGTAGTCGAACGCCACCGCGCCGGCCCGTTTGAGGGCGAGCAATGCCTCCACGTGGGTCACCATCGAGTCCAGCACCGCCGCCTCGTATCCGGCGGGGTCGCGCTCCCGGAAGCCGTCCGCTTCTTCCAGGGAGTAGCCGGCCGGGATGTATCCCACCCGGAGGTCGTGGGCCGAGGTCTGGTCGGTGACGACGTCCACCGGAGTTCCCCG
>DATFGC010000265.1:0-5941 GCA_035249765.1 Gemmatimonadales bacterium
GTGGCCAGCTCGGCCTTGCCCAGCACCATGAATACCAGCGCGATGCCGACCAGCCCGATCGCCCCGACCGCCAGGCCCATGACGGCGCCGCCGGAGAACGCCACCCGGAGCGCCGCCGCCTGGCCGCTGGCCCGGGCCGCCTCGGTGGTCCGGACGTTGGCCCGGGTGGCGCCCTGCATCCCGATCCAGCCGGTGGCGATGGAGCAGAGACCGCCGGCCACGTAGGCCATACCGGTCTTCAGGCTGATCGCGAGGCCGAGCAGGACGGCCACGATGGCCAGAAAGGGGAGCAGGACGGTGTACTCCCGGCGCAGGAATGCCAGGGCGCCGGTGTGAATCTGGCCGGCCAGCCGCTGCATGTCCTCGGAGCCGGCGGGCTGCTTCTTGATGCCGGCGTACGTCATCCAGGTGGCCAGGACGCCGAGGGTCCCTACGATCAGCGCAAAGAGGGGCAGCTGGTCAGTCGTCATGAGCTCGCCGCAAGTCGGAGGGTCAACGGTTGAACCGGTTCATCGCCCGCTCGATACCTTCGTCCAGCCAGCACTCCACCGCCTCGGCCATGGGATCCAGCAGCGCGTCCACGGCGGCGCGTTCTTCCCCGGTAAAGCGGTCCAGCACGAAATCGGCCAAGTCGTCCACTTCCATCGGCCGGGGGCCGACCCCGATCCGGAGCCGGGCATAGTCCTGCCGGCGCAGGGCGCCTTCCAGGCTGCGGAGGCCGTTGTGCCCGCCGGCGCTGCCCGCGCCGCGGAGCCGGAAGCGGCCGACGTCGAGCGCCACGTCGTCCACCAGCACCAGCAGGTCGCGGGACGGATCGAAATCTTCCCGCTCCCGGAGCTGGGCCAGCGCGGCGCCGCTCCGGTTCATGTACGTCTGGGGCTTGATCACCTGGACGGGGATCCCGTCGCGGGTTCCCTCCGCCACCCGGGCGGAGCCTTCCCGCCGAAACGCCCCGAGCCGCCACCGCTCCACCAGCCGGTTCGCCAGCAGGAACCCCGCATTGTGCCGGGTGTCCTCGTATTCGGGGCCTGGATTGCCGAGCCCCAGAACGGCGCGCAGCGCCTACTCCTTCTTCTTGCCTTCGGCCTCGCCCTCGGCTTCCTCGTCCGGCTTGGCCTTGCGGATCAGCTCAGGCTCCGCCACCGCCGCGATCTCGTCGACCACCGGCGCAACCACTTCCTCGGCCCGCGGAGCGACCACGGTGCAGATGGTCTGGCTTTCTTCGTTCATGATCTCGTATTTGCCCTGCTCCTGCAGATCCGAGACGTGGATGGACTGGCCGATGGCAAGCGCGCTTACGTCCACGTCGATGTGCTCGGGGATGTCGGCCGGCAGCACCCGGATGGACATGTCGTGCATGATCTGGTCGAGCACCCCGCCGAAGTTCTTGACTCCGTCGGGAACGCCGATCAGCCGCACCGGCACCTCGATGGTGACCTTCTGGTCGGCCTGCACCAGGTAAAGGTCGAGGTGGATGATGTCGGCGGGCCGCACCGGGTTGCGCTGGATTTCCCGGATCAGCGCCTTGACCGGCGGGCGTCCCTCGAACGCCACGTCCACGATGGTGGTGGCGGCGGAGATCTGGGCCAGCAGCTTGGTGAGCGCGCCGGTGTCCACCGCGATCGGCTCGGCCTCGCGGTCTCGCCCGTAAATCACGCCGGGGATCTTGCCGTCGCGCCGGAGCGAGCGGGCGACGCCCTTGCCGGCGCCGCTACGGGGGGTGACTTGAATGGTTGCCTGGGTTGCCATGGTCCGGGTTCCTTCCCTTACTCGAACAGTGCGCTGACCGACTGGTCGCTGTGGGTGTACCCGATCGCCTTCGCGAGGAGTCCGGCGATGGACAGCACCTTGAGTTTGTCGAACTGCTTTTCCGGCGGCAGGTGAATGGTGTTGCTCACCGCCACTTCCTTGATCGGCGCCTGGGTGAGCCGCTCCACCGCCGGCCCGGACAGCAGGGCGTGGGTGGCGCAGAGGTAGATGTCCTGCGCCCCCAGCCGCTTCAGGGCGTGGGCCGCCTCCGCCATGGTGCCCCCGGTGTCGATCATGTCGTCCGGGATGATGCAATCTTTTCCTTCGACGTCGCCGACCACATTCACCGCTTCCGCGACGTTGGCCGCGGTGCGGCGCTTGTCGATGATGGCGAGGCTGGCGTCGAGCCGCTTGGCGAACCCCCGCGCCATCTTGGCGCCGCCGACGTCCGAGGCCACGATCGCCAGATTCTTGAGTCCCTTCTGGCGGTAGTGGCTGGTGAACACCGGGGCCGCGTACAGGTGATCCACCGGCAGGTCGAAGAATCCCTGGAGCTGGTGCTGATGAAAATCCATCGCCAGCACCCGGTCGGCTCCCGCATCCGAGATGATGTTGGCCATCAGCTTGGCGCTGATGGCCACCCGGGGCTGGTCCTTGCGATCCTGCCGCGCGTATCCGAAGTACGGAATCACCGAGGTGATTCGCGCCGCGCTGGCGCGCCGTGCCGCATCCATCAGCAACAGCAGCTCGATCAGGTTTTCGGCCGGCGGATTGGTCGGCTGGATGATGTACACATCCCGCCCCCGCACGTTCTCGTCGATCTTGACGAAGATCTCGCCGTCGGCGAACCGCCTGATCGTGGCCTTGCAGAGCACCGAATTGAGCTCGGTCGCCACCTCCTCTGCCAGCGGCCGGTTGGCCGTGCCGCTGAGCAGGAGCATCGGGCTCCGGGCGATCGACTCATTCGGCAGGGCCATAGCCCCTAAGTATAACGCCGGAGCCCGTTTGGGGTCAATTGGAACAGCCGGGGGTTGGGAGCTGGGGGTTGGAGATTAGGGGCGGAGCAGGACTTTGATACAGCCGTCCTCGCGGGCATCGAATACCCGGTATCCGTCGGGCGCCTGGTCCAACGGCAGCCGATGAGTGAACAGGCTTGCGAGCTCGGCCTGCCGGCGCTGGGCGACCGGGAGCAAGCGGTCCATATAATGGCGCACCGGGCAGCGCCCGATCCGGTAGGTGAGGTTCTTGTCGTAGGCCGCTCCGGGAGAGAAGGGGAACGCGGCTTCGTGATGGACCCCCACGGCCGCCAGGGTACCTCCGGGCCGGGCCAGCGCGAAGGCCAGCGTGGTCGCTTCGGGTGAGCCGACCGCCTCCAGCACCGCATCGGCGCCCCGGCCCCCGGTGGCGTCCCGAACCGTGGCGACCGGATCCAGCTCCTTCAAGTGGACCGGGGTGGCGCCGAAGCGGCCCGCCAGCGCGAGCCGCTCCGGCACGGTGTCGAGCGCGAAAACTCGTTCGGCGCCGAGCTCATGGGCGGCGAGGATCGCCATCAGGCCGACCGGACCGCAACCCACGACCGCAGCGACGGCGCCGGGCGCGACACCTCCCATCACCGCGGCATGCCAGCCGGTGGACAGCACGTCTCCCAGCAGGAGGCCGGCCTCGGGGGCCAGTTCGGCTGGAAGCGGGAACAGCGTGGTGTCGGCGAGGGGGACCCGGACCAGCTCGGCCTGCCCGCCGTGGAGCCCGGCCCCGCGCTCGACCCAGCCGAAGAGCTGGCCCATGGTGCAGCGGGCCGGGAGGCCATGGGTGCAGTAAAAGCAGGTGCCGCAGGAAGTGGTGAAGGGGCTCACCACCCGGTCTCCGCGCGCGAGCCGGGAGACATCGCGGCCGACCTCGACCACCTCCCCCAGGAATTCGTGACCCATCACCGTGCCGGGGTCGAGTCCGGTCTCCCTCCCGTGCCAGATGTGGAGATCGGAGCCGCAGATCGCGGCGAGGCGCACTGCCACGATCGCGTCGCTCGGGTCGATGAGGACAGGATCGGGGACCGTCTCGACCCGGAGATCGCGGACTCCGTGGTAGGTGAGCGCGCGCATCAGCCGGAAGCCCTGGGGGCCGGAGCAGGCAGCATCTCGCCGTAGGGGGAGAACCCGGCCCGGCGCACCACCGCCCACCCGATGCCAAGGCCGGCGGCGCCCACCAGGATGTCGGTGACGTCGAAGTAGCGGGCAGCGATGAAGGGCTGTCCCAGCTCGCCGAGGGCGGCGAGATAGACGCCGGGGAGATATCCGCTGAGCGCACCTCGCTGCCGGAAGGGCCAGACCGCGAGCAGAGCGCCCAGCGGGAGATACAGGAGGAACGATTCCACGATGTCGGCCACGCTGTAGAGGTCGAGTTTGGGCGCGCTTCCCTGGAGCGGGATCAGGCGTCCCAGGGAAAACTGGCTGGCGATGTCGGGAGCGAGCGCCAGAAGCCAGGGCCGCCAGGTCCAGATCAGGAGCAACCCGGCGTAGCACCAGAAGAGGTATCTCGGCCGGGTGCTTCCCCGGATCGCCCGGGTGATCGCCGGGAGGAAGCGGAAGGCGAGCAGCGCGCCGGCGGCCGTGGCCATCGCATGGGTAAGCGCCGCGCCCAACCCGATCGGCAGGGCGAGGAATCCGTGGAGCAGCTCGGCGCCGGCCCAGAGCAGGGTCCCCCCCGCGAGGGTGAGCCGGAGCGCGGCAGACCGTTGCCAGCCCAGCTCCACCAGCGCGGCCACCGCGAGGAATCCCGCCGGGAGAAAGAGCAGGATGTCTCCCAGCGGAATTTCCCAGGCGGCGCGCCAGTCGAAGGCCGCCAGGGTTGCCCTGAACCGGGGCAGCGGCCCGCCGTAGATGCCGAAGATCGGGGTGAGCCGGAAGGGCGCGAAGATGGCCTCGAGGGTGAGCGCGGCCAGGTAGGAGCCGGCAAAGAGCGCGGCGGGGAGCCCCACGTGGGATTTCACGTGGCGGCGGGCCCGCACCGCGGCCACCAGTACCACGATCAGGATCGCGCCGGCCAGGGCGCCCAGTCCGTTCATCGCCACGTCGAGGATGCTGGTGTTGCGGAGCGGAAGAAACGCCTGGGTGAGCTCCAGCATTACGCTCAGACCCAGGCCGGTCAGGAACGGGGGCAGCAGCATCCGGCCCAGGGTGCCGGGCGGAGCGGTGATGCTCCAGAGCGCGCCCCAGCCCCCGAAGAGAGCGATGTTGCGCACCGCATCCACCATGTGGCCGGCGGTATAGTCGGGATTGAGGGCGGCGCGGAGCCGGATCAGCGCGGCGCCGGGATCGCCCTGGAAGTCGAAGGGCGCGAGGGTCGCGAGGGCGAGGAGGCCGATGTAGGCGATGCGAAGCAGGATGCGCCCTCCTCGGCGGATTGGCCCTGGTGGATTCGAACCACCATTCGCAGATCCAAAGTCTGCTGTCCTGCCATTGGACGAAGGGCCAGCACAACAAAGGTAAGCGGTGAGCGGTGAGAGGTCAGCGGGAACCGCCTCCCGCTCACCGCTCACTGCTGACCGCTCACCTTACTGGGTCCAGGTCGTCACCACGGTCCCGTGTTTCCGTCCCAGCATCATCTTCGCGTCCTCCCGGTCGCCTTCGCTCCGGTACACTGCGAGCAGGGTGGAGCCGGAGCCGCTCATCCGGCAGAGCAGGGGCCGGGTCCGGGCCAGCGCCTCGAAAGCCTCCCGGATGGCCGGGTGGCGGCCGAAGACCACCGATTCGAAATCGTTGCCGGCCATCCGGGCCACGTCGCTCCATCCGGCCAGCGCCTGGGTATCGAGGAGCAGCGATCCTCGCCTGCCCACCGCAAGGCGGGTCTCGTCGATCCAGCCGTAGGCCTGCGCGGTCCGAATCGGGACCGGGGGAGTGAGCAGAAGGACCGGCGCCCGGGGGAGGGCGGGCAGCGCCATCATTCGCTCCCCGTGGCCCCACCCGATGGCAAGGGGCGCCTCGCTCAGGCAGAAGGGCACGTCGGCCCCGAGGCGGGCCGCCAGGTGAAGCAGCTCTGATCTCGTAATGGCATTCCCGCCCAGCGCATTCACCAGTGCGAGCGCCGCCGCGGCATCGGCCGACCCGCCGCCCAGCCCCGCCCCCACCGGGATCCGCTTGGTGAGCGCCAGCGCCACCCCGAATCTGGTGCGGCTGTTCTCCAGCACCAGCCGGGC
>DATFGC010000266.1:0-4866 GCA_035249765.1 Gemmatimonadales bacterium
CACCGGGACGTCGGTGGCGGTGAACACGTCGCCACCCGTGCACGCCTGGTCGGTGACGTTCAGCTCACAAATGCGTACCGTCGGGTGCCGATTTCCATCGAACGTGCCCTGGATCATGGTATTTGCAATCGGGGGTCGCCAGGCGAAATCGGGTCGTCCGCCAGGGTCGCTGCCATCCACAATTTCGAACGCTGGCCCTCCGACGGGCTCCGAAGGCTGAGATGGTTCTCCCGAGCAGGCGGCGAGGCCCGCGAGGGACAGGACGACAAGTACACGGCGGGTCATGTGGACTCCTTCCTGACGCGTTGCCAACCCACTGATATGAACACAAGAACGCCCGTGGGGGAGGATTCCCGGGCATACTTTACGCAATGCTAATGCACGGTCTGAAAAGTCAACAGATGGCGGAAATTGGGCAGGAGGGACGCCCCCGGCGGCGCGCGCCGAGGTGTTACAGTGCCGAGTTATCTACGCCGGGCGAGCAGGGCCTGGAATTCGGGGCGAGTGCGGATGTCCCGCCACCACCAGTGCACGTTCCCTCCCACATTGAAGGAGTGGTCGGGATTGGAGGCGACGTACTCCTTGAGCAGGGCGATCGCCTCGTCGAAGTCGCCCATCTGAACCCGCATCACCGCCTCATAACCCGGAAGCTCCCGGCCCGGATCAATGCTCCGGTCGGCTCGGGCCGCGAGCAGCACCCGCCGGGCGCTGTCGGCCAGCGGGCTGGGCACCCCGTTCGACATCTTGCCTATGGCCCCGGCGACCAGGATACGGCCAAGTCGGTTCTCTCGCGCCCGCGCCTGTTCGGACCGGCCCGAGTTGAGGGAGTCGAGCCGGGCTGCCAGCCGCCAGGCCTGCGGAACATCCCGGGGCGCATCCGGTGTCAGCATCAGCCACAAGGAGCATTGGGTGAAGATCGGGTTGGCTGGGAAGCGGAGGTGGCCGATGTCGCAATACCGCCTTGCCTCCAGGAAGTTCTCGGTGTCGTAGTAGGAGAAAAACAGCCGGTTCAGGATTGCAGCACTGTTACCCAGATACTTGTCCTCGGTCCACGCACTCAGGGCCATCTTGAGGGCCGAGTGGACGTCTTTGCGCTCATAATAAATGTTGCTGAGAGTCGCGTAGGCGCCGGCCAGCGACGGATCCGCCTGGGTCGCGGTCAGCAATTCCGCCTCGGCGCTGTCCAGCAGGTTTTTCCGGAGTGCCGCCTGATCCGGCGAGGTCATCCGCCAGGCGGCGTAGGTGAGCGAGCCCTTCAGGGCCAGCGCCCGCGCGCTGGTGGGTTCGCGGACCAGTGCCGCTTCCGCGTAACGCAGCCCCGCCTGAATCACCGGAAGCACCTCGCCCCGGTCCGCCAGCGCTGCCCGCTGGAGAGCGACCTCGCCCCGGACGATCAGGGGGTCGGCCCAGGCCGGGTCCGCCTCGGCGGCCCGGGCAAGCAGCGAATCGGCCTGGTCCAGCAGAGGAAGAGCCCGTCTGGGCTCGCTCAGTCTCGCCTGCTCGGCATCGTTCCGGGCCTTCTCCCCCCGCTGGAGCAGGGCGAAGGACTCCTGATTCCCCGCCCTGGCCTGTGTCTCCGCGAGCTGAATCGATTCCCCCAGATGCTCCCGCAGCTTTCTCGAGGCTTCCTCCGCCACCTTTTCTCCGGCAACCAGCAGGGAGTCCCTGGGCACCAGAAAATTGACCCGCCCGCCCTGATCGTTGCCGTAGGCGTCGGTCAGCCAGGTGGTCACTCGTACCCGGTCGGTGCCCTCTTCGACCACCGAGCCGCGGACCAGCGTCCCCACCTGGAGCCGCCCGGCAATGCTGTCCACCGGGGTCTCGGTACCCCGAAAGGGCAGCACGCCGTTTCGGGAGACGACGTCCAGCCTAGCGGCGCGGAGCGAGGCGATCAGACCTTCGGTGAGCCCATCCGCAATGGGGCCTAGATCGGTACTGGATGCCGGATAGGTGAAATACAGCACCGCAATCTTGCGCTTGAGCGCCGCCTCGGCGGGACTCAACACCGCGGAACGGCTCCCGGCAAAGGATTTCCAGCCCAGATAGCCGCCCGCCACCAGCACCACCGCCATCATGGCCAGAGCCCAGGGTTTCCGCCACCAGGGAGGCGGGGGCACTTCCACTTCATAATTTCGGGTGAAGCCGGTGGGCACCCGGCGGGACGCGGTATGCCGAATGGTGGCCCGGCGGGATGCGGTCGCGCCCAATGGCATGCCCAGGATCTCGGCGAACTGGGCGGCGCTCTGGGGCCGGTCGGCCGGCACCTTGGCCATCGCCGCGAAGATGGCGTCCTCGACCTCCTCCGGCACCGTGTTCCGCACGATCCGCACGCTGGGCACCGCCTCCATGGCGTGCCGAGCCATCAGCGCCTGGGCGCTCTTGGCCAGAAAGGGCGGCTCGCCCGCCAGCATCTCGTAGAGCACGCACCCCAGCGAGTACAGATCGGTGGTCGGCCCCACCGGATCGCCCACCGCCTGCTCCGGCGCCATGTACACCGGGGTGCCGACCGCCATGCCGGTCTGGGTGAGCTTATGTCCGCCCGCCTCGGTCGCGGCCCGGGCGATGCCGAAATCGGCCACCAGCGCGTGCCCGCCGGAGAGCAGAATGTTTTCCGGCTTGATGTCCCGGTGCACGATTCCCTGGGCATGGGCATATCCCAGGGCATCGGCCACTTCGAGGGCGATCTGGATCGCGTCCTCGATGGGGAGCTGGCCCTCGCGGTCCAGGCGGTCGCGCAGCGACTCGCCCTTCACGAAGGGCATCACATAGTAGAGGAGGTTGTCGGTCTCCCCGGAGTCGTAGAGCCCGAGGATGTGGGGATGCTGGAGCCGCGCGGCGAGCTTGATCTCCCGTTCGAACCGCTCCCCGCCGATCGAAGCGGACAGCTCGGGGTGCAGCACTTTGATGGCGACCTCGCGCTCGTGACGCACATCGGTCGCGAGGTACACGGTCGCCATGCCACCCTGCCCCAGCTCGCGGTCGATCGAGTAGCGTTCCGAGAGCTTGGCTTTCAGTCGCTCGAGGATACTCGGCATGTCCCGTAGGAATATGGGGCGTCACCCCCGACTTGGCACCTGCGCCCCCTTCGCCTGCTCCTTGCTCCAGGAGTCCCGGAGCGTCACCGTCCGGTTGAACACCAGCGCGTCCGGCCGGGAATCCTCCGGGTCGGAGATGAAATAGCCGGTGCGCTCGAACTGGTAGCGGGTGCCGGGGGGATCGGCCCCGACCCCCGGCTCGATCCGGGCCCCCCGCACCACCGCCAGGGAATCGGGATTCAGTACCGAAGTGAAATCCTCCCCTTCGGGCACTCCGTCCGGGTCGGCCACCGTGAAAAGCCGGTCGTAGAGCCGGAGCTCGCAGGGGAGCGCGTGAGCCGCGGAGACCCAGTGGATGGTGCCCTGAACCTTGCGGCCGTCGGGCGCGTCGCCCCCCCGGGTGGCAGGATCGTAAGTGCAGCGCAGCTCGGTCACGTTTCCGGCTGCATCCTTGACCACCTCGGTACAGGTGATGAAGTAGGCGTAGCGGAGCCGCACCTCCCGGCCCGGGGCCAGCCGGAAGAACTTTTTCGGAGGGTCCTCCATGAAATCGTCCCGCTCGATGAAGATCTCCCGGGAGAATGGCACCCTGCGCGACCCGGTGAGCGGCACGTCGTGGGGGTAATAGCTGGCATCCAGCTCCTCGGACTGTCCCTCGGGGTAGTTGGTGATCACGACCTTGAGCGGCCGGACCACGCAGAGTACCCGGGGCACCCGCATGTTGAGGTCGTTCCGGACCGCGTGCTCATAGGCCGCCAGCTCGGTCCGGGCGTCCTTCCGGGCCACTCCCACGGTCTCGCAGAAATCCCGGATCGCCTCCGGAGTCACCCCCCGGCGCCGGATCCCCGACAGGGTGTGCATCCGGGGATCGTCCCACCCCGACACGTGCCCCTCGTTGACCAGACGGAGCAGCTTCCGCTTGCTGACCACGGTGTAGTCCAGCACCAGCCGGGCGAATTCGGTCTGCTCCGGCGGGCGCTCGAAGCCGGCCTCCCGCACCAGCCAGTCGTAGATGTCCCGGTTGTCCTTGAATTCGAGGGTGCAGAGCGAGTGGGTGATGCCCTCGATGGCGTCGGAGAGCCCGTGGGCAAAGTCGTACAATGGGTAGATGCACCAGGCATCGCCCCGCCGGTAATGGTGGGCGTGACGGATCCGGAGCAGCAGCGGGTCGCGCATGATCATGTTGGGGTGGGCGAGGTCGATCTTCGCCCGGAGCACATGGGCCCCATCAGGAAACTCCCCCGCCTTCATCCGCCGGAGCAGGTCGAGGTTCTCCTCCACCGAGCGGTTTCGCCAGGGACTCGGCGTCCCCGGGGTGGTGACCGTGCCCCGGTGGGCTCGAATCTCCTCCTCCGACTCGCTGTCCACGTAAGCCTTGCCCTTCCCCACCAGCAGCTCGGCGAACTCGTAGAGCTGCTCGAAGTAATCGCTGGCGTAGAGCTCGCGATCCCACTGAAACCCGAGCCACTGAATGTCCCGCTTGATGGCTTCGACGTACCGGACGTCCTCGGTGGACGGATTGGTATCGTCGAAGCGAAGATTCACCGTCCCGCCGAACTCCCGCGCGATCCCGAAGTTGAGGCAGATGGACTTGGCGTGGCCGATATGGGGGAACCCGTTGGGTTCCGGGGGGAACCGGGTGCATACCGGGCGGCCGAACCGGCCGCTCGCGACATCGGCCGCGACCATCTCACGAATGAAGTCTGTCATTCCCCAAAAATACCGGGGAAGCGGTCGCTTCCGCTGCCCCGGCGGGCTCCGTAGCTTTGGGCCTGTACCCCAGACGAGCAAAGGAATCCCCGATGAGGTTTACCCCCGGACCGGTTTGGGT
>DATFGC010000267.1:0-10948 GCA_035249765.1 Gemmatimonadales bacterium
TGATTGATGCGCTCGCCGAAGCGGGCGAACACCTGATCGCCGCTGTGCACCATGAAATACCGGCCCACGCATCCGGAGCTGTTGGCGAGCCCGCCGGGGAACCGGGCGCTGGCGCTGTTGAGCAGAAGCCGGGGCGTCTCGACCGCGTATCCCGCCACCACAACCTGCTTCGCGCGCTGGCGCTCCTCGGCGGCCCGCCCGGTCCGGAGGTAGACCACCCCGGTGGCACGGCCCTGGTCGTCGTGCTCCACCCGGATGGCCATCGCGTCGGGCCGGACCTCGGCGCCGGCTCGAATTGCGCGCGGAATGTAGGTCACCAGGACCGAGCTCTTGGCGTTGGTCGTGCAGCCGTAGTTGCAGAACCCGCGATACACACAGGGCGGCCGGTCCTGGTGAGGCGCACTGAGCGTCGCGATCGGAGCGGGGGCCACCGGAATGCCCAGCTTGTCGCAGCCGTTGACCAGAAGCTTGGCGCAGGCGTTCAGATCGTGTTCCCGCTGGGGATATCGGGTGCGCCGCCGCCCCCACGGGTACCGCGTGGGTCCGGCGACCTGGAGGTCCCCTTCCACCTCCTCGTAGTAGGGCTCCAGATCGTCAAACGAAAGCGGCCAGTCCCGGAGATCCGCTCCCGGAACAGGGCCATCCACGGTCCGGCGGCGAAAGTCATCCGGGTGGGCCCGCATGGCCACCATCGAATAGTGCACCGTGCTACCCCCCACACCGCGCCCGGAATTATTGGCCCCGAGCTCGATCGGATCGGTTCCGCCCGAGATCCGCTCCTCGGTCCAGAAGAGCCGATCCGAGCCGGCCTCATCCGAGACGAAATCCCGGGTCGGGTCCCAGTGCGGACCCGCGTCCAGGATGACCACCGAGAATCCCCGCTCGGCGAGCTTGGCGCCCAGGGTCCCGCCCCCGGCCCCGGCGCCCACGATGCAGAAGTCCACCACCTCGCGAGACCGGTCCCGCATCGGATGGGCGCCGCCGTTGATGTCGGGGGCGCGAAGGGACCACTCGGCCGGGGCTTGCCCACTGCTCGCCATCACTCGGTGCCCCAGCGGGTATCCCGCTCGTGGGCTTCCCACGGGTCGACGCCGGTGATCCATTTGCGCACGTGCCCGCGCGGTGAGGAGGGGCCGTTGTACCCCGTCTCGCTCCAGGCGCTGGGATCCGCGTAGTAGATCCGGACGACCAGGGCGCACAGCGTATCGGTGAAGAACCGCCGCGAGGGAAGGGTCTTCCAGGTGGCGCCCGGCGGATGGCCGCCTTCCAGGTCCCGCAGAACCGCGTCCTGCTCATCCGCGCCGAGCTCGGTAAACGGCCGTCCCCAGAGCGCCTGAGCCGTCTCGTCCACGCCTGCCAGCGCCGCCCGCCAGAGCTCTCGCTGCGGAGGAAGCCCGTCGTAGCGATAGCCATCGCGCCGATCGTCGGCGAGCTTGGCGTCGATCCAGGGGACGATCGGAACCCGTTCGGCCTCCGCGCGGTCCGGCTGCGGCACCAGGCGCTCCACGATCGCCTGGAGGAGAAGGGTTTCGCGCTCGCTGAAGAAGCGCCGGGCGGGAACCTCCGCCAGTCGCCGCCGCACCACCTCGCGGGTCTGGTCGTCCCAGTCCAGGGAGGACCAGCGGTCGAGGACGTCATAGCCGGGATACCGGGAGCGAAAGTCCTCGGTCATGAGTCCGCTCCCTCGGGTCCGAGCCAGCCACCCCGGAAGCCGGCCCGCCGCAGTCCTGCGCGCAGGTAGGGCGACTCCCGCAGCACCCGCCAGATCAGCCCGGAGAGGTAGTTCTCCACCATCAGCACCACCGGCCCCTGATCGATGGCGTAATGCCATTCGCAGACCCACCCGGCAGGATCGCCATCGCCATAGGTGGGGTTGAAGCTCGACTCATAGCCATAGCGCCCGGTCAGCTCCGGATAGGTGCCGTCGAAGTATCGCATGGCCGGCACCACCAGCTCGGGGGCGAACGGGAGGGAGGCAACCACGGCCCAGGGCGCCAGGGTGCCGTCGTCCGGGCCGAAGGGAACTCCCCTCGCCCGATATCCGTAGAAGGTGCGGCTGCCCTTGCGGATGGTTCCGGCAAAGGGTCCCGGCCCATCGCTGGCGCTGATGCCCCAGGCATCGGGCCCGTACCCGCGAAACCGGCGAGGATTGCGGCTGGCGTATTCCCGCTGCACCAGCGTCGCGCGCCGGCTGTTCTCGAAATAATCGATCCGCATCGCCCGCATGAACTCGTCCTGGATGCCCCGGAAATCGATCCACACGTGGGAGAGCTGGTGGGTGAACAGCGGCCCCGCGTAGAGATACTCGTGGCCGAGCAGCGACCGCCACCGGTAGGTCGAGGTCCAGGCATCGTACACCGACGGATCCGGCGCGAAGGTCGGCGAGCCCAGCGCCAGGATATACACGAACAGCGCCTCGTTGTACCCCAGCCAGTCGAAGCGGAGGAACCCGTCCTCCGGCTTCCATCCGTGGCAGATGGCCCGCCGGTGCACCGTCCAGCGCCAATCGGCGCGCCGATAGAGCGCGTCGGCCAGCCGCCGGATCGATTGCTCATCCTCCGAAGGGCCGTCGAAGTACCCGGCCGCCGCGAGGGCCCCGGCAAACAGGATGGCCGAGTCCACGGTCGAGAGCTCGGATTGCCAGGCCCGCCGTCCGGTCCCCGGGTCGAGGAAGTGATAGAAGAAGCCGTGCGAGCCGGTCGCATCGGGTGCGTCGCTCTGCTCCCCCTCCCAGAGGAAGCGCAGCAGGCGGGCGACCCGTGCCGCACACTCGTCGCGCGGCACCATCCCATGGGTGGCGCACACCGCGTACCCGGCGCAGGCGAACCCGCAGGCGGCGATGCTGGCGGGTGACTCCGGCCGGGTGCTGTCGTTGACCAGGCCGGTGTCAGGGTTCGCTTCGCGGGTGAAATAGCCCACGGTGTGCTCCTGGAGCACCGCAATGGTGTCAATGCCCGGGTCAGCCATGGGACACCCCCGGCGGCTGGTCCGCGAGCTCGAGGGTGACCGCCGCGAGGCCGTTGGGCGGCAGATCGATGCTGACCTGGATCCCGGTCTCGTCCCGGGTGACCGGATGGGGATCGGCGCGAAGGCCGGACGCGGCGTCCAGCTCGGCGACCTCGGCGGGGCGCAGGTACTCCGGTGCACCCAGCTCCAGCCAGCGCCTTTTCGGATTCGCGTGGGTCTCGTCGATGCGTTCGATGGTCGCGCCGCGAACCGAGGCGGCCGTCGCGAGATGGACGGCCACCCGTGCCGCAATGACGTCGTGGTCCGGGGGGGCGCTGTTGAGCGCGAGCAGCGTAGCCCGGCTCCCATGGCGCACCACCCACACCGCGACGTTGGCATGCATGCCATCCACCGGCATCACCAGCTCGGTGCCCAGCCGATGCAGCAGCTGAAACGCCCGGTAGGACGGCTTCGGGATCCCATGCAGGGTCAGGAGGCCGAAGCCCCCGTGAAATTCATGGGAAGGGAACGACTGCTCGTCGAAGATGTCGCTGAAGGTCCAGAACGAATAGGCGTCGACCAGCCCGCTGGCCTGCAGGACCGTACGGATGATGAACGCGGCGGCGTAAGGCTCGTCGTGACCCGGATCCCGGCCGTCCGCCGAGGTATTCCACTCGGTATAGAAGAGGGGCTTGTCCCCCGCCCGGCGCCGGGCATCCTGGGCCTCCTCGCGCAGGATGTCGCGCTGCATGGCGGCGAGCTGCGCCCGGGTCCCGCCGACCACGTGGCGGACGTGGTCCGTGGGGTAATGATGGGTGGAGACGAAGTCTGCCGGAGTGTGCCCGCGCTCGCAGGCGGCCAGGAACTCGGTGATCCAGGCGTTCTGCGCCGTGGCGGGCCCGCCGACCCGGATCGCGGGAGCGATCTCCCGGAGGGCCCGGGCGGTCTCCTGGTACAGCCGGAAGTATTCCCCCTGTGTGCCCCGCCAGAACGAACGCAGATTCGGCTCGTTCCAGACCTCGAAGTACCAGCGCTCGACCTCGGCCGCTCCGTAGCGGGCAACGGCGCTCGCGGCCAGCCCGCGGACCAGACCGGCCCAGGCCTTCCAGTCCTTCGGCGGGGTCACATTGGCGCGATTGGAAAACACGGTTGCCCGTCCCGACGCCAGCGCCGCGGGCATGAAGGAGAGCTCGACGAACGGCCGCACGCCCAGGCCGAGCAGGGCATCCCAGATGCGGTGCAGGTTGAAGAACGAGTGGTCGGTGCCCAGATCGTCGTCGAACAGGCCATGAAAGCGTACCGATTCGAAGCCGAGCTCCTGGTGCGCCCGCTGGAGCTGCTCCTGGTAGTCGGCCCGCAATGCCAGAACCGCGCGGCCGCTGCCCACGAGGCGCTCCCAGACGTGAGGAAGCGGGATAACCGGCCCGTCCAGATTGCAGCGAAATTCGATCGGTTTCATGGGGTGGTCGTCTCGGCTCAGAGCAGGTGCAGGGCGACCAGCCCGCTGGCTCCCAGCACCGCAACCAGGAGCGGGGCGCCCGGCGGAGGGGCATCGATGACGGCGGCGACGCCCATGGCGAGCCCCCCCATCTGTCGATCCATGCCGCGCAGGTGCATGCCGGCGCCGACGAAGCCGCCGAGAAAAGTCGCCCAGAGCAGAGCCGCCGCGATCCCCCGGGCGGCGGTGGCGGACGGCGCCGCGAGATGCCAGACGATGGACCCGGCTGCCAGGGGCAGGACGATCACGGGGATATACATCGCCGGCTGGTTGAAGGCGCCCCGGTAATGCAGCAGGGCCGACTGGCCTGCCAGGCCGAGGAGGGCGACGGTCACCACTCCGAGCACGAGCAACCGGATCGGGGCCCCCAGCAACTGATCGGCCCCGGAACCTCCCCTCGCACCGAGGACGACCAGCGCCCCCGCGACCGAAAGTGCGAACGGGGCCAGCGGCGGCGCGTGGTGCAGCAGATGATGCAGCAGCCAGCGGTATCCGCCCGGCTTCGTGGTGATGCCGTACCAATGGTGGTATCCCGCCCCAACCAGGCCGGCGAGCAGCGCCAGGGCGCCGGTCGCGACCGCGGCGGTGGTCAGCGCCGCCCGGCCCGGAGCGATGGAGACCGCGACTGCGCTCAGCAGCAGCAGCACCCCGCTGACGAACGGCGCATACTGCGCCCGCAGGGAGAAGCCGGAGCGGTAGTGCCCGATGAAGGCGTCGGCCATGAGCAGCACCGCCTGCAGGGCGGCCAGCAGCAGCAGCCACTGGAAGCCGGCGAGCCCGAGGAAACCCGTCATGAGCCCGGCACCTCATTCACCGGTGGCCGCTCGGCCTCCGGCTCCGGATATTCGACCGGAAGACTCCGGTACCGGCCCCGCACCTCCGCGCCGAAACGGTAGACCAGCTCTCCGCCGAGCCAGCCTTGTACCGTCATCAGGAGGAGCAGCCCGCCCATGGCCGCCAGGTAAGTGGCTGGAACCCGGATGGCCTGCTCCCAGAAGGTCGCGCGCCAGACGGTCGCGGCCAGGAGAAAGCCGAGAAATATCGGCCCCAGCGCCATGTGGGTGCGCAGGTACGATCGCGCCGGTCCTTCTGCCATGGGGAGGCGCAGCCGGGAGCGGACCCCGGTGGCAACCGTCCCGACCGTCATGACCGCGGAGAGCGCAAGAGTCCACCAGCCGGCGTCCGCGAGGGAGGCCCCACCCAGCAACAGACTGGCAAAATCGAAGAGAACTGATGCTGCGGTGAGCGCGACCGAGAAATGGACCAGGATCGGATGAAGCGGCGCAGCGCTATTCATTGAAGTCCAGCAGGGGGAGACCGGTCCGGGAGTCGTGCCGCCGGCGGAGGAGCTCGGGGACCTCGATCAGCACCACCTCCAGGGTCGGCCGCACCCGGGCCTCCAGCAGATGGCCCCCGTGGGCAGTCCCGTCGGATTTTCCCACGACGATATGGGCGTGCACCCTGGGCCGTCCATCGTCACCGATCGCCACGTTGCCGGCCAGTGAGAGTACCTCCACCTGTTCCGGGACCGGTATGCGCCGGTAGTCCCGGGTCTCCCAGTCCCAGTAGCCCAGGGTCACCCCGGAAAGGGCGCCGATGCCGGTGAAGTAGGCTCCCGCGATCGCCTTCTCGGTGACCACCGCGAGCAGGCCCTCGGCGACCTCCTCCCCGGCATCAAAGACGATGGCGAACGTTCGCCGGCCCGGCTCGGTCTCCACGTCATGCGCCTGCATCAGAACAGGTCCCTGACCTTGTTGCGGAACAGCGTCAGCGCGATGCGTCCGCGGTTCGGCTCACCTTTGGCCAGCGCCTGGGCCATGTGCAGCACCTGCTCGAGCTTGACCCGGGGCGGCTCCGGCGGCTCGAACGGATCCACCACCGCCTCGACCAGCACCGGACAGCTTCGCCCGCGTGCCGTGGCGAGGGCTTCCGCCAGTATCCCGCGGGCCGTCGCGGGGTCCTCGCAACGGAGCCCGACCGCACCGCACGAATGCGCAAACTGCACGAAATCGATCGGCTGGAGCTCACAGCCGTACTCCGGGTTGCCGAGAAAGACCATCTGTTCCCACTTGATCATGCCGAGGGTGTCGTTCTTCACGACCACGACCGTGAGGGGGAGCTGGTATTTCACGGCGGTGGCAAGCTCCGCCATCAGCATGCTGAAGGCGCCGTCTCCCACGAACGCGACGCATTGGCGGTCGGGAAATGCGATCTGCGCGGCGATCGCATAAGGCAGCCCGCACGCCATGGTGGCCAGGTTGCCGGAGCAGGAAAACTGCTGGCCTCGGCGGATGCTCAGGTGGCGCGCGATCCAGGTGGTGACCGTCCCGCTGTCCGTGGCGATGATCGCGTCAGCATTCAGCAGGTCGCCCAGGTGGTGGGCAACCACCTGGGGCTTCATTGGGAGGTCGGTGCGGGTGGCGCGCTGGTGCAGGTGCTCGCGCCACTCGCTCATCCGGGACTGCGCCGTCTCCAGGAACGCTCCGTCCCGCCGCCGCTCGAGCAGGGGGAGGAGGGCGCCCAGCGTGGCCCTTGCATCGCCCGCCAGCCCCACCTCGACTGGAAACCGGAGACCGATCCGGGTCGGGTCGCGATCGATTTGTACTGCGCGCGCCTGGTCGTGTTTCGGGTAGAACTCCATGTAGGGGAAGCTGGTGCCGACCATGAGGAGGGTGTCGCACTCCTCCATGGCAAGCTCGGACGGAAGGGTGCCGAGGAGGCCAATGCCGCCGGTGGTGAAGGGAGAATCGTCCGGGACGACCGCCTTGCCCAGCAGCGGTTTGACGATCGGCGCGGCGAGGAGCTCCGCCACCCGCTCGAGCTCCTCAGCCGCTCCCAGCGCCCCCTGCCCGGCAAGAAGAACCGTCTTGCTTCCCGAATTGAGTACCCGGGCGGCCGCCTGAAGCTCCTGCAGACTCGGAACGACGGCCGGGAGCGTCCAGACCGCCGAGGTGTGACCCGGCACCTTCTTCTTCGAGGCCTCATCTTCCGGAAGGGTCTGTTCCTGGAAGTCGACCGGGCAGGTCAGGTGGGCCACTCCCTTCGCGGAAAGCGCCGCGCGGCATGCCGCGTCCACCAGGCTTCGGACGTGGCCCGCCCCCATGACCTGCTGATTATAGACCGCGACGTCCTTGAAGAGGGCGAGGAGATCGACTTCCTGCTGGTAGCGCATGCCCAGGAGGTCATGGTAGGTCTGGCCGGTGATGGCGAGGACCGGCGCGCCGTCGAGCCTGGCGTCGTAGAGTCCGTTCAGCAGGTGGATCGCACCGGGACCCGAGGTCGCGAGACAGACCCCGATCCTGCCGCTGAACTTGGCATAGCCACAGGCCATGAAGGCGGCCGACTCCTCGTGGCGAACCTGGACGAAGCGCACCCGATCCTGGCGGCGGCGCAGCGCCTCCATGAACCCGTTGATCCCGTCGCCGGGAAGCCCGAAGACCACCGAGACATTCCAGTCGATGAGCCGTTCGATCAGAACATCGGCCGTGGTCCAGCTCCGCTTCTCTTTGCCCATGTCCGGGGAGCTCCTTGAGCAGGCCAGGCCAGCCGCGCTCCATCGGGATGACGTCGAGGTTCAACTTCCGGACACAGCAGATCGATCACATGGGTTGGCTGGGAGAAAGGGGATTGATATATTCGCCTTTAGCACAAAATTGTTTGATAACGATTCTCATTTACGAGGTCCTAAATTCCGTGCTTGCCTCCCTGCTCGCCGCCTCGCTGGCGTTCCAGACTCCGACCACCCCGGACACCACCCGGCCTCCGGCTCCGCTTCCCACCCTCGAGGTCATCGGCCGGGTGGACCGGTTTGCCCGGATCCCCGGGTCGGCGATGGTGCTCGATCGCGGGGTTCTCTTGAGAGGCCGGGTCTTCACCATGGCGGAGGCGCTGCGGAAAGTGCCGGGAGTGCATGTGCGGGATGAGGAGGGGTTCGGCCTCCGCCCCAACTTCGGGATTCGCGGGTTATCCCCGACCCGTTCGACCACCGTGATGCTGCTGGAGGACGGGATCCCCTTTACCCTCGCGCCGTACGGCGACAACGCCGCCTACTATCACCCGCCGATCGAGCGATTCGACCGGATCGAGATCCTCAAGGGCTCGGGGCAGATCCTGTTCGGGCCCCGCACCATCGGTGGGGTCATCAACTACATCACCCCCGACATTCCCCAGCACAGCACCGGTGAGCTCGCGGTGAGCGGGGGAAGCCGGGGATTCCTCAATACCCGTGCGCGGTTCGGGGGAAGCTGGGGCGGCGCGGGCCTGCTGGTGGATCTTTCCCGCCGCCAGGGCGAGGGCGCCCGGGAGAATATCGGCTCCACTCTGCACGATGCGACGCTCAAGTCGGTGCTGCCTCTGGGCGCCGATCAGTCGGTGGTCTTCAAGGCCAACTATTACACCGAGCGCTCGCAGATCACCTACTCCGGCCTGACCGAGGCCGAATGGGCGGCGGCACCCCGCTCCAATCTGTTCCGGAACGATTCCCTGCTCTTGAGCCGGCTCGGCGGATCGGCCACCCACCGGATTTCCCTTGGAGCCGGCGCCGCGCTGACCAGCGCGGTGTACGGGTACCGGATCAGCCGCGACTGGTGGCGGCAGTCCAGTAATTCCGCCGAGCGCCCCAACGACGCCTCTGATCCCGCCTGCGGGGGAGTCGTGAATCTCTCCACCACCTGCGGCAATCAGGGACGGCTCCGGGAGTACGGCGTCGCCGGAGTGGAATCCCGGATCCGCCTGGACGGCAACTCCCTGGGCATCGCCCACCAGCTGGACGCCGGGATCCGGCTGCACCGCGAGAGTCAGGACCGCCTCCAGGTGAACGGCGGCTTTCCGGGAGCCCGTACCTCCGGGCCTTCCGCCGATGCCAACTCCGGTATCGTCGAGGACAACCTTCGCCGCAACACCGCCTACGCCCTGTTCGCGCAGGAGCGGATTCTCCTGGGTCCCTGGACGGTGACGCCCGGCATCCGCCTCGAGCATGTGCGCTACCAGCGGGTCAACCGGCGGCCGGTCGCCGGCAATCCCCAGGGCATAGAAGGAAAAACCTCGCTCACTCAGGTGGTGCCTGGACTGGGCGTGACCCTCGCCGCGTCCGGATCGACCACCCTGTTCGGCGGGCTGCACCGGGGATTCTCGCCCCCCCGCACCGAGGACCTGATCAACAACAGCACCGGCGGCGTCGTCGAGCTCGGCCCCGAGCTGAGCTGGAACGCCGAACTCGGCCTCCGCAGTCGGCCCGTCGCCGGGCTGGCGCTCGAAGCGACCGCGTTCCGGATGGCATTCGACAACCAGATCATCCCCGCCAGCGTCGCGGGAGGCAGCGGCGCCACCCTGACCAGCGCGGGCCGCACCCTCCACGGCGGACTCGAGCTCTCGACCCGGGCCAGCAGCGCCGGACTCTGGGGCGGGGACCATGATGTCACGCTTTCGGTGGCCTGGACCTGGCTGCCGGTCGCGCGATTCGAAGGGGAGCGGTTCGTCTTCGTCGGGCAGGCCGGGACCGATGTCGTCGGGAAGGTCTACGGCGACCAGAACGCCGCGGGGACGCGGGAGCGGATTTCGGTGAAGGGGAACCGGCTTCCCTATGCTCCCCGCCATCTCCTCACCGCCAGTCTGGGATGGACCGCACCGCAGGGGTTCGATCTCTCGCTCGAGGCGGTTCACGTGGGAGGCCAGTACGGGGACGCGCTCAACACCACCACCCTGGTGGCCGACGGCCAGCAGGGTCCCATTCCGGCGGTGACGGTGTGGAATGTGGCTGCCAATTACCCGATCGGATCGGGCACCGGGATCTTCGCGGCGGTCAAGAACGCGACCGGCCGGCTCTTCGTGGTGGACCGGACCCGGGGCCTGCTGCCCGGAATGCCGCGGCTGGTGCAGATGGGGGTGGTGCAGAGGTTTTGAGATTGTCACCCTGACGGCGCGAAGCGACCGAAGGGGCGGTCTCATGGTGAAGATCTGCCCCTTCGCTTCGCTCAGGGTGACAGCGGCTCCAGAAAGTATTCGGGATCCGAAACGGCCACCCGGTGCCCCGGCTGCTGGTACACGTACCGCTCCCCTTTGAAGTTGCGGAGCACCACCTCGTCTTCGGAAAAGCTCTCGACGTATTCGGGCAGGAGCGGCACTTTGCCTCCTCCTCCGGGGGCGTCGATCACGAAGTAGGGATTGGCCAGTCCGCTGGTCCAGCCTCGGAGGGCCTTCATGATTTCGAGGCCGGTGGCGACGCTGGTCCGGAAATGCTCTCCGCCCGCCACCTGATCGGCCATGTAGATGTAGTAGGGCCGTACCCTCGCCATCAGCAGCCGCTGCATCAGCCGCACCATCACGGCCGGCGTGTCGTTGACCCCTTTGAGCAGCACGGTCTGGCAGCCCAGCGGGATGCCCGCGTCGGCCAGCATCCCGAGCCCCGCGACGGCCGAGGGAGTGAGCTCGTCGGGGTGATTGAAGTGGGTATTGATGAAGAGGGGGTGGAACTTCCGGAGCATGTCGCAGAGCTCCGGGGTGATC
>DATFGC010000268.1:0-4143 GCA_035249765.1 Gemmatimonadales bacterium
GGCGTCCCATCGCCTCGACCGAGCCGGGCGGCTCCAGGATGCCGCTGACCCCGTCCTCGACCACCTCGGGCAGTCCGCCGGCCCGGCTCCCCACCACCGGGACGCCGCAGGCCATGGCCTCGAGCGCGGCGAGGCCGAAGGATTCGCTCTGGGTCGGCAGCACGAAGAGATCGCTCTGCTGAAGCAGCTCGGCCACCGAGTCGAGCCGGCCCAGGAAGCGAACGTCGACGGCCACCTCGAGCTCGCGCGCCTCCCGCTCGGCGTCGTCCCGCTCGGGCCCGTCGCCGATCATGAGCAGGGTGGCGGGCATGGCCCGGCGGATCCGGGAAAAGACCCGCACCACGTCCTTGACCCGCTTGACCTCGCGGAAGTTGGAGATGTGGGTGATCAGCTTGTGATCGGCAGGCGCCAGTCCATCCCGGTGATCCGCGTCGCGAGGCCGGTACTCCTGGAGGTTGACAAAGTTGGGGATGACCGAGATGCGGCACTGCTCGCACCCGAAGGCGCGGATGGTCTCGTCCCGGAGATAGGCCGACACCGCGGTGACCGCGTCGGAGCGCTCGATGGAGAACTTGGTGATGGCGTGGAAGCTCGCCTCCTGGCCCACCAGGGTGATGTCGGTGCCATGCAGCGTGGTGATCACCTTGAGCCGCTGGCCGGTTCCCATCATCTGCCGGGCGAGATACGCCGTGGTGGCGTGGGGGATGGCGTAGTGCACGTGGAGGACGTCGAGATTCTGCTGGACCGCCACCTCGTGCTGCTTGGAAGCGAGCGCGAGGGTGTAGGGATAGTGCTCGAACAGGGGATACCGCCCGGTGATGGTATCCACCTCGTGGAAATACACCCGCTCGGAGTAGCCCCGGAGCCGGAACGGCATGGCGTAGGTGATGAAATGCACCTCGTGCCCCCGGCGGGCCAGGTCGAGACCCAGCTCGGTGGCCAGGGCGCCGCTTCCACCATAGGTTGGATAACAGGTGATACCGATCTTCATTGGTGACTTTCGTAGAAGCAGTCTTCAGCTCTTAGCCATCAGCCATCAGCCATCAGCCTAACCGCCCCGCGGGCAGAGATCATCGCGTCGGACGGTTTGCCCACAGATTACACAGATTTCGCAGATTCTTCTCCGATTCCTTCACCAGCCGGATTGGATTTTGTTTTTTCTGCGTAATCTGCGAAATCTGTGGGCCCCGTGGTCCTGATCCATGGGACCTCACGCACTCAACTCTCGCGCAATCGCCAGAGTTCGGCGATCTCCGCCGCAAGCTCGTCCGGCGGGCGAGTGGCATCCAGAGTGAGCACCGGCTCGCGGAGCTGATGTCGGAACCAGGTCTCCTGCCGCTTGGCGTACTGCCGGGTGCTGACGGTGATCGCGTCGGCCACGCTCTCCCGGCTCCGCCGCCCGTGGAGATAATCCACCGCTTCCCGGATGCCCACGCTGTCGAGGCCGGGGGCGAGGGCCGGATGGCCTTCGCTCAGCACCGCGGCCACTTCTTCGATCAGGCCTCGGCGCACCATCTCTTCGGCCCGGACCCGGATTCGCTGATGCAGCACCGGCCGGGGCGCGCTCAGGAGCACGTACCAGGGCGTTACGGTACCTTCGCCGCTGGCCCGGCGGTGCCATTCGGTGAGCGGATGGCCGGTGAGCAGCGCGATTTCGATGGCCCGCGAGGCGCGCTGCCGTCCCCCGCCGGCAAACCCGGGATCCAGCCGGGCTGCCCAGCGAATCAGCTCGGTCGGCTCGAGCCCGAGAACCCAGTGCTCCAGCGCGCGACGCTTCTCCCGGTCGAGCGCCGGCTCGACGAAGAGCCCTTCGGCCAGAGCCCGCACGTAGAAGCCGGTGCCGCCCACCAGGAGCGGGAGCCGCCCCCGCCCCCGGATGTCTTCGATCCACCGCGCCGCCTCCCGGGCAAACCGGCCGGCGCTGAACCGCTCCCCCGGGTCCACCACGTCCACTCCGTGGTGGGGAACCCGCTGCCGCTCCCGCCGGGTGGGCTTGGCGGTGCCGATGTCGAGCCGACGGTAGATCTGCCGGGAGTCCGCCGAGACCACCTCGATCGGGAGATGGGCCGCGAGCGCGAGGGCCACCGCCGTTTTCCCGATGGCGGTCGGGCCGACCAGCACCGGAAGGCTAGCGTCGCCCAAACCGGCGCTCCAGCTCCTCCCGGGGCAGCTGCACGATGGTGCTCCGCCCGTGCACGTCATGCGGCGGCAGCCTGGTCTCGAACAGCCGGAAGAGCAGCCGCCGCATCTCCTCCTCGCCGAGGGGCATGCCGGCCTTCACCGCGGCCCGGCAGGCGTAGGTCGCGCCGAAGCGCTCCAGCCGGTTGGCCCAGCCGCCGAAACGGCCCCGGGCAAGGTCGGCCACCAGCTCGCGAAAGCAGGCCAGCGCGTCGAAGCGCGGATGCGGCGCCGGCACCGCATGGATCACCACCGAGCGGCCTCCGAACGGCTCGACCTGGAACCCGATCAGCTCGATGGTCTCGCGGTGGGCCTCCAGCGCTTCCAGCTCCTCATCGGTCAGCTCGGTGGTCTCGGGAAGCAGGAGCCGCTGGCTGGCGGCGCCCCCGCTTCGAAGCTGCCCCATGACCTCCTCGAACAGCACCCGCTCGTGGGCGGAGTGCTGATCCACGATCACAAAGCTGTCGGCGCCCTCGAAGACGATGTAGCTCTGGAAGAGCTGCCAGACCGGGGCGGTAAAGGTTGCCGGGGCGGGAGCGGGCGGGAGAAACAGCGAGTCCTGCGTCCCGGCTGAGGGCTGAGGGCTGCTGGCTGAGGGCTGCTGGCTGAGGGCTGAAGGCCCCTCGCTGCGCTCGGGGGGGACCTGAGGGCTCTCCGGAAACGGCCTCCACTCGCCGACGGGCGCCGCGGCAGCCAGCCCGCCGAGGGCGTGGCGGATGGCCTCTTCGGCCACCCGTTCGACGGCGATCCGGTCGCGGAAGCGCACCTCGAGCTTGGCGGGGTGGACGTTCACATCCACGTCGGCGGGATTCACGGCGAGATGCAGCAGGAGACTGGGCCGGTCGCCGGGATGAATGGCGGAGCGATAGCCCGCCTCCGCGGCGCGGATAAGGAACGGATCCCGGAAGGGCCGCCCGTTCACGAAGAGCTGGGTGCGCCGCCCGGTGGGCGCGGCGTCTCCCGGGCGCTGGGCGAACCCGCGGATGGCGAGGGGGCCGGAGGCGTACTGCACCGGCACCAGGGTCCCGGTGAGATGCGGCCCCCACACTCCCGCAAGCCGGGCGGATTCGTCCTGCCCCGGGGGAACCTGGAGCCGGGTGTCGCCGTCCACGACCAGCTCGAACCCTACCGCGGGATGGGCCAGCGCGAGGGTGGCGACCGCCTCGCTGGCGGCGCGGGTTTCGCTTCCAACCGAGCGAAGGAACTTGCGGCGCGCCGGGGTATTGAAGAAGAGGCCGCGCACCGTCACGGTGGTGCCGCGCTGTCGCACGGCGTCGGTCACGCCATCGAGCCGTCCGCCGGTGACGGTGAGCTCGGAGCCTTCGGGGCCATCCGAGGTGAGCAGGGTAAACCGGGAGACCGAAGCGATCGCGGGCAGCGCCTCTCCCCGGAATCCGAAGGTCTGCACCCCGACCAGATCGGCGGCCGCGACGATCTTGCTGGTGGCGTGCCGGTCCAGGGCCAGCACCGCGTCCTGGCGGTTCATCCCGGACCCATCGTCGCTCACCACGATCAGGGTCTTGCCGCCCTGCTCCAGCTCGATCCGGACCAGCCGGGCTCCGGCATCGATGGCGTTCTCCACCAGCTCTTTCACCACCGAGGCCGGCCGCTCCACCACCTCGCCGGCGGCGATCTGATTGGCAACCGCATCGCTGAGGATGGCGACTCGACGCAGGGTGGCAGGCGGCATCGACGAAATCTAACGCGGGCTCGCGGCCAGAATCTCCTCCGGCACCCAGCCGCGAACCCCTTCGGCGGTCTCGATCAGCCACCAGGCGCCGACCGCGCGCTCGAGCCGGACAATGGCGAAGGGCGGCACGGTGCCCCGTTCCGGCGCGAGCCCATGGGGGGAGAGCCGGAGGCTGGCGCCCCCGGCCAGCACCGCGCGCGGGACCGCCTGCCGCTGACGCAGGTATGCTCCCGCTCCGAGCGCCGCCAGCGAGAGCAGCACCGCGGCCGCGGCCG
>DATFGC010000269.1:0-3346 GCA_035249765.1 Gemmatimonadales bacterium
AGATATACCAGGACCGGGGCGCAGTTCACGTGGCCGTTCACGGCATCGATCTCGAGGTTCGCGAGGGAGAGTTCCTGGTCCTCGTGGGTCCGTCCGGCTGCGGCAAGACGACCACGCTCCGGATGGTGGCGGGGCTGGAGACGCCCTCGGCCGGCACCATCCGGATCGGCGACCGGGTGGTCAACGACGTGGCCGCGCGCGACCGTGACATCGCGATGGTATTCCAGAACTATGCCCTGTATCCGCACCTCTCGGTGCGGGACAACCTCGCCTTTGCGCTCAAGCTCCGGAAGCTGCCCAAAGCCACCATCGCCGCCAGGGTGGAGGAGGCCGCGGGACTGCTGGGCATCGGCGAGCTGCTGCACCGGAAGCCGAAGCAGCTCTCCGGCGGCCAGCGGCAGCGGGTGGCGCTCGGGCGGGCCATCGTCCGGCATCCCCAGGTGTTCCTGTTCGACGAGCCGCTCTCCAACCTCGATGCGAAGTTCCGGGTCCAGATGCGGCGCGAGATCGCCGCGCTGCGCCGCCGTCTCGGAACGACGACGATGTACGTCACCCACGATCAGATCGAGGCGATGAGCCTGGGGGACCGGATCGTGGTGATGCACGAGGGACGGGTGCAGCAGATCGGCTCCCCGCTCGACATCTACGACCGGCCGGCCAACCTGTTCGTCGCCGGCTTTCTGGGAACTCCTCCCATGAATCAGATCAGGGGGACGCTGGTTCGGCGGGACGGAGCGGCCTTCGAGGCGGCCGGCGGTTTCGTCCTCCGGCTGCCCGAAGGATCCGCGCCCCCGGCTCCGGGCGACGGAGCCGTGGTGCTGGGGCTCCGGCCCGAAGCCATCCGCCCGGGTCAGGGACTGCCCGGGTTTACCGGGACGGTCGAGGAAGTGGAACCGCTGGGCTACGAATCGCTGGTAACGGTGCGGTCGGGAGAGACCCTCATCACGCTGCGAATGGACGCCGGAGCCACTGCGGGGCTGGGAGAATCCCTGACGCTCACGGCAGACCCACAGGGACTGCACTGGTTCGACGCCGCGGCCAGCAACCGTCTCTGAGCGCTACGGCGTTGCCGGACAGGGAGCCCCGGCAGCGGACCACCGGGTGAAGCTTGCCACGAATTTGTCGTGCGGAATGTGCACCGGGGCCCGGTTTCCTCCCGGACTCCAGCCCCACAGCACCAGGCTGTCGGCGCTGACATGGGTGGTCAGCGCCTCGAGATCGCGGCCTCCGTTCTCCTTCTTGTTCTTGATCAACCGGCACAGCTCGCCGGGCGGCAGACCGATCCAGGCCATCTTGTGGTCCGCCGGCGGCAGGGCCCAGTGTGGCGCGCCCGGTGGAGCACTGGGACCGTAGCTCGCCGGCAGATTCTTGTCGCCGTGACAGGTCGAGCAGGGAAGGCCGGGCGCACCGTGGCCATCGGAACCCCGGGTCACCCCCATGGTGTGGGGCGTTCCGCCGTCATACTGAAGCGGCGCATCGCCGGGGATGTGGCAGTTCTGGCATCGGGGATGCTGGAACACCTGCCGCACCGTATCGAACGCCGCGATGGCCAGCACCTTCTCTTCGGAATCGGCCTCGGGAGCGCAGGAGGCGAGCGCTACCGCCAGCATCGACCCCACCGCATATCTGAAGCGCATGGTGGCCTCCTCAGGACGGCAGGGTCAGCGGCAGCTCGCGGAGACGCTGTCCCGTCAGGGCGGCGACCGCGTTGGCCACTGCCGGGGCGATCGGGGGCACACCGACCTCACCGATTCCTCCCGGCTTTTCGGTGCTCGGCACGATATGGACTTCGACGACCGGCATTTCATTGAGCCGCAGCACCCGGTAGTCGTGATAATTCGATTCCTTCACGCCCCCCGACTCGAGATGCAGGTTCCCGTAGAGCGCCGCGCTCAGCCCGAAGACGATGCCCGACTCCATCTGGGCGGCGATCGTTTCCGGATTGACCGCCACCCCGCAATCGACGGCGCAGACGACCCGGTGCACCCGAAGCCGGTTTGCCTCCGCCGAGACTTCCGCGACCTGGGCGACCCAGCTGCCGAAGGATTCATGCACCGCCACTCCCAGGGCGCGTCCCGCCGCCGGCGCCTTGCCCCACCCGGCTTTCTCGGCCGCGAGGTTCAGCACGCCGAGGTGGCGGGGATGCGCCTTGAGCAGCGCGCGGCGATACTCGACCGGATCCTTCCCCGCCGATTTGGCCAGCTCATCGATCAGGCTTTCCATTACGAACGCGGTATGGGTGTGTCCCACCGAACGGAGCCAGAGCACCGGTATGTCGGTGCGGGGGGAATGGAGATCGACCCGGACGTGAGCCAGGTCTTTCAGGTAAGGCGAGTCCGCCGTTCCTTCGACCGAGGTGGAATCGATCCCGTTCTGCACCAGCATCGCCGCGAACGGGGTGCCGGCCAGGATAGACTGGCCGACCAGCACGTGCTCCCACGCCAGCGGAAAACCGTCCGCGCCGACGCCGATGCGGGCCCGGTGCAGAAACGCCGGGCGGTAGTACCCGCCCCGCACGTCGTCCTCCCGGGTCCACACCGTCTTGACCGGGGCACCGGCGGCCTTGGCCACCTGGACCGCCTCGACCACGAAATCGGAGGTCGGATTGGCCCGCCGGCCGAAGCCACCGCCCAGAAAGGTGGTGTGGATCTCCACCTGGTCCTGACGCAGACCGGTGATCCGGGCCGCGAGCTGCTGATCGAGGGTCTGGAACTGGGTGCCGGTCCAGATTTCGCACTTGCCCCGCTCAATCCGAACCGTGCAATTGAGCGGTTCCATCGGAGCGTGAGCGAGGTAGGGGACAGCGTATTCTGCTTCGAGTGTTCTGGCCGCACTCCCGATCGCCGCGGAGGGGTCGCCTCGCGTTGCAGCCGGCATCCCTTTGGTCCCCGCCAGCTGGCGGAACCGGGCGCGAAGCCCTGCGCTGTCGAGGGGGGTTCCTCCGGGAGGCAGCCATTCGATCGTCAGGGCGTCGCGTCCCTGCTTTGCGGCCCAGAAATGGTCGGCCACCACCGCGACACCGCTGGGCACCCGCACCACCTTGCGCACCCCGGGCACCGCCAGCGCTTTCACCGGGTCGAACGACTTGACCGTCCCGCCAAAGGCCGGCGCCCGGGCCACGACCGCGGTGAGCAGCCCGGGAAACCGGACATCCATTCCGAACTGGGCCCGGCCGGAGGTCTTCTCCGGTGAATCGATCCGCCGGGTCGGTTTTCCGATCAGCTTCCAGTCCTTGGCATCCTTGAGCGGCACCGTCGCCGGGACGGGAACCCGGGCGGCCGCCGCGGCGAGCTCGCCGTACCGGGCCCGTCGGGTTCCGGCTATGACGGCACCGTTCTCGGTGCGA